>NZ_JBFUID010000004.1:0-155327 GCF_056402055.1 Pseudomonas sp. P4_C4
CAAACATCTTTGGGTTTTGAGAAAACCCTAAACTTGGCTCAGCAATCGTTGGTTACATCTTTGATTTCTCGCGGAGTAACTTGTGATGCTGATAATCTGTTGACTAGCAGTCTGACTCCACAAGCACCCACACGAATTGCTTGATTCAGTTGTTAAAGAGCGGTTGGTTAAGAGCTTTCGTCTCAACCGAGGCGCGCATTCTACAGCAGCCTCAYTTGCTGTCAAGTGGTATTTTTCAGAAGTTTTCAAGGAATCCTTAACAACTTCAACCACTTGCGCTTCAGATCTCTCATCAGCGGGAGGCGAATTCTACAGCGTTACACGCTGCTGTCAACACCTCTTTTTCAACTCCCTTTTGGCTTCGATGACCTGAAGCAACCTGCTGCCGAAAACTGCATAACTCATTGTTTACCAAGGAGTTTTCCGTTTCGACTGCGCCGGAAGTGGGGCGAATTATAGGCTTCTAAAATTCGCCGTCAACCCTTTATCTCAGCTTTATTCGGATTTGAGCGTAATACGCGCAAATGCCTTCTTCCCGGCCTGGCAAACATGGGTCGCGCCCAGTGCATATATAAAGGTGCGATCGACAACCTCACCATCTATACGCACACCACCGGAACCCAGGAGATCTCGCGCCACCGCCGAGTTCTTGACCAACCCTGCCTTATTAAGGACAGCAGCGATCGGCATATCCTCGATAGCAGTCAATTCGATTTCCGGCAGATCTTCAGGCAGCTCGCCATCCTTCATACGGTTACCGGCAGCACGATGAGCACTGGCCGCAGCCTCCTCACCATGGAAGCGTGCAACGATCTCTTCAGCCAGCTTGATCTTGATATCGCGCGGATTGGCACCCGCCTCCACATCAGCGCGGAACGCATTGATCTCATCCATGGAGCGGAAGCTGAGCAACTCGAAGTAACGCCACATCAGCGCATCCGGAATGGAAACCAGCTTGCTGTACATCACACCCGGCGCTTCCTGGATACCGACGTAGTTGCCCAAGGACTTGGACATCTTCTTCACGCCATCCAGGCCTTCAAGCAGCGGCATGGTCAAAATGCACTGGGCCTCCTGACCATAACCACGCTGCAGTTCACGCCCCATCAGCAAGTTGAACTTCTGATCGGTGCCGCCGAGCTCGACGTCTGCGCGCAGGGCTACCGAGTCGTACCCTTGAACCAGCGGATAAAGGAACTCATGAATGGCGATTGGCTGATTGGTTGTGTAACGCTTGTCGAAGTCATCGCGCTCGAGCATGCGAGCCACGGTGTACTGCGAAGTCAGGCGAATGAAGTCGGCCGGCCCCATCTGATCCATCCAGGTGGAGTTGAATGCCACTTCGGTCTTTGCCGGGTCCAGAATCTTGAAGACCTGAGTCTTGTAGGTCTCGGCATTCTCGAGGACCTGCTCGCGAGTGAGCGGCGGGCGCGTAGCACTCTTGCCGCTCGGATCGCCGATCATCCCGGTGAAGTCACCTATAAGGAAGATCACCTGATGCCCCAGCTCCTGGAACTGGCGCAGCTTATTAATAAGCACGGTGTGACCCAAGTGCAGATCCGGAGCCGTTGGATCGAAGCCCGCCTTAATACGTAGCGGCTGGCCACGCTTGAGCTTTTCAATCAGCTCGGACTCGACCAACAGTTCTTCCGCACCACGTTTGATCAGCGCTAGCTGCTCTTCAACCGACTTCATAACAGACCCGCAAGGCTCAGATTCAAAGGGAACCAACCATACAAGATCGCGCGTCAAATACAAGGTTTGCCCGGCGCACGGACGCCAATCCGCAGACAGAGCGCCTGCGGACTTGCTTCAGAGATGATTTGGTTATATTTTATACAGTTATTTCATCTTCATCATGTCATTCATCTTTTCCAATTCATCTTTTTCAAAGTCAAAACCACTTATGACCACAGAATCGTCTAAAGCGCCGCCGCTTTACCCGAAGACCCACTTGCTTGCCGCAAGTGGCATCGCCGCCCTTCTCAGTCTGGCGCTCCTGGTATTCCCTTCCAGCGATGTCGAAGCCAAAAAGACAACCCTGAGTCTTGAACTGGAAAGCCCTGCTGAACAACTGACACAAGATCAAGACGCTGCTGAGGCCGTTCAAGCCACAAATGAACCAGCAACCTCCCCCTTCGCGCAGATCGACAACAGCGCCGAAGACACTCAGGAAACCGCTCAAGCCGAACCTGCGCCGGTCGTCGAAGAAAAGAAGCCGGCAAGCCACAGGGAAGTGATCGTCACCAAGGGTGACACCCTCTCTACACTGTTCGAGAAGGTCGGCCTCCCGGCCACCTCAGTGCATGACGTGCTGGCCAGCGACAAGCAGGCCAAGCAGTTCAGCCAACTCAAGCATGGGCAAAAACTCGAATTCGAACTGAGTCCTGACGGCCAGTTGACCAACCTGCACAGCAAGCTCAACGACCTCGAAAGCATCAGCCTGACCAAGAACGACAAGGGCTACACCTTCAACCGCATTACCGCCAAACCGACCGTGCGCTCGGCTTACGTTCATGGCGTGATCAACAGCTCGCTGTCGCAGTCCGCGGCCCGAGCGGGCCTGTCTCACAGCCTGACCATGGACATGGCCAGTGTGTTTGGCTACGACGTGGACTTCGCCCAGGATATTCGCCAGGGCGACGAGTTCGACGTGATCTACGAGCAAAAGGTGGTCAACGGCAAGGCCGTCGGCACTGGCCCGATCCTGTCGGCGCGCTTCACCAACCGCGGCAAGACCTACACCGCCGTACGCTACACCAACAAACAAGGCAACAGCAGCTACTACACCGCTGACGGCAACAGCATGCGCAAGGCGTTCATCCGCACACCGGTGGACTTCGCCCGCATCAGCTCGAAATTTTCCATGGGCCGCAAACATCCGATCCTGAACAAGATCCGCGCCCACAAAGGCGTCGACTACGCAGCACCGCGTGGCACGCCGATCAAGGCTGCCGGTGATGGCAAGGTCTTGCTGGCCGGCCGCCGTGGTGGCTACGGCAATACCGTGGTTCTCCAGCACGGCAATACCTACACCACGCTCTACGGCCACATGCAAGGCTTCGCCAAAGGCGTGAAGACTGGCGGCACGGTGAAACAGGGCCAGGTGATTGGCTATATCGGCACCACCGGCCTCTCCACCGGGCCGCACCTGCACTACGAGTTCCAGGTCAATGGTGTGCACGTCGACCCGCTGGGCCAGAAACTGCCAATGGCCGATCCGATTGCCAAGGCCGAACGCCCACGCTTCCTCGCCCAAAGCCAGCCATTGATGGCGCGCATGGAACAGGAAAAAGCCACTCTGCTAGCTTCGAGCAAGCGCTAAGTCATGGCGCTCTATATAGGTGTGATGTCCGGGACCAGCCTTGATGGCCTGGACATCGCACTGGTCGAGCAAGCCCCGGCGATCAGGCTGATCGCCTCTCACTACATCCCGATGCCCGATTCCCTGCGCGCCGAGCTGCTCGGCTTGTGTGCCAGCGGCCCGGACGAAATCGCCCGCTCCGCCATCGCCCAGCAGAACTGGGTGAAACTGGCAGCCCAAGGGATTCATGCCCTTCTCGCTCAGCAGCAACTGAAGCCTGACGACATTCGTGCGATCGGCAGCCATGGCCAGACCATCCGCCACGAACCGGCACGCGGTTTCACCGTGCAGATCGGCAACCCGGCCCTGCTGACGGAGCTGACCGGCATCACCGTGGTCAGCGACTTCCGCAGCCGTGACGTCGCTGCCGGCGGACAAGGTGCACCGCTGGTTCCTGCCTTCCACGAGACACTGTTTGAAGAACGGACCGGCAATCGTGCCGTGCTGAACGTCGGTGGATTCAGCAACCTGAGCCTGATCGAACCCGGTAAGCCTGTTGCCGGTTTCGACTGCGGCCCGGGCAATGTCCTGTTGGACGCCTGGATTCATCAGCAACGTGGCGACAACTATGACCGCGACGGCCAATGGGCCACCAGCGGCAAGGTTGAACCGGCTCTATTGAATGAGCTGCTCAGCGATCCGTTCTTCGTAACCAAAGGCCCGAAGAGTACCGGACGGGAAGTATTCAACCTACCTTGGCTGACACAGCACCTGGCACAACTGCCAGCCTTCGCCGCCGAAGATGTTCAGGCGACGCTGCTTGAGCTGACCGCGCTGACCATCATCGAATCACTGCAAAGCGCCCAGGCAGACACGCAGGAACTACTGGTCTGCGGCGGCGGCGCCCACAACACCGCGTTGATGAACCGCCTGGCCAGCCTATTGCCAAACGCCAGTGTCAGCAGCACTGCCACTTACGGCGTAGACCCCGACTGGGTCGAAGCCATGGCCTTCGCGTGGCTGGCTCATTGCTGCCTCGAAGGTATTGCGGCCAACCGCCCGAGCGTTACCGGTGCCCGCGGCTTGCGCGTACTGGGCGCCATCTACCCCGCATAAATTCTCCACACAGTAAAACGCCGCAGGGCCCTGAGGCCATGCGGCGCTTTGTAATGCAGGCGCGCTGATCAGATCGAGAACGAAGAACCGCAGCCACAAGTGGTGGTCGCATTCGGGTTCTTGATGACGAAACGCGAACCTTCCAGACCTTCCTGGTAGTCCACCTCGGCACCTGCCAGGTACTGAAAGCTCATCGGATCGACAACCAGACTCACACCTTCGCGCTCGACGATGGTGTCGTCATCGGCCACTTCTTCATCGAAGGTGAAGCCGTACTGAAAACCTGAACAACCGCCGCCCGTAACGAATACGCGCAGCTTCAAGCGATCATTCCCCTCTTCATCGACCAGGCTCTTCACCTTGTGCGCGGCACCGTGGGTGAATTGCAAAGCCGTGGGGGTGAAGGATTCGACGCTCATGCTGACTATCTCCCGGCGTTACGCCGTCATATTGCGTGATGACGCGCATTATCCGCTTCTCCTAGAAAAGCGGTCAACTATTGTTATGGTATATCAACCAATCCAATCGCCGGCCCGGAATGCAAAAAGGCCCGTCAGACGGGCCTTTTGCTGTACGCGATAAAGCTTACGGCAGCATGCCGGCGTGGGACAGGCCCAGACGCTCATCCAGCCCGAACAGAATGTTCATGTTCTGCACCGCCTGACCCGAAGCGCCTTTGACCAGGTTGTCGATCACCGACAGCACAACCACCAGATCACCATCCTGAGGGCGATGCACGGCAATACGGCAGACGTTGGCACCCCGTACACTACGAGTCTCCGGATGGCTGCCGGCCGGCATCACATCGACGAACGGTTCGTTGGCATAACGCTTTTCAAACAGCGCCTGCAGATCCACCGAGCGATCAACAACGGTTGCGTAGAGCGTGGAATGAATGCCACGAATCATCGGAGTCAGGTGCGGAACGAAGGTCAGACCGACGTCCTTGCCTGCTGCACGACGCAGGCCCTGGCGGATTTCCGGCAAATGACGGTGCCCTTTGACCGCATAGGCCTTCATGCTTTCCGATGTCTCGGAGTACAGCGAGCCTACGGAAGCACCACGACCGGCGCCGCTGACACCGGATTTGCAGTCAGCAATCAGATGCGCAGTATCGGCCAGGCCGGCTTCGAGCAATGGCAGGAAACCCAATTGCGTTGCAGTTGGGTAGCAGCCCGGCACAGCAATCAGGCGCGCTTTCTTGATCTGCTCGCGATTGACTTCCGGCAAGCCATAGACCGCTTCGTCCAGCAACTCCGGTGCACCGTGCGGCTGGCCGTACCACTTGGCCCACTCATCCGCGTCTTGCAGACGGAAGTCCGCCGACAGGTCGATGACCTTGGTCCCGGCCGCCAGCAACTCGCCCGCCAAGGCATGGGCAACACCGTGCGGTGTGGCGAAGAACACCACATCGCAGGCACCCAGGGTCTTGATGTCCGGAACGCTGAACGCCAGGCCGTCGTAGTGGCCTCGCAGGTTCGGGTACATGTCGGCCACGGCAAGGCCAGCCTCGGATCGGGAAGTGATGACAACCACCTCAGCTTGCGGATGTTGCGCCAACAGACGCAGCAGTTCGACACCGGTGTAACCCGTGCCGCCGACGATACCGACCTTGACCATAAACCTGCCCTCAACGAACCCACTGGAAAGCCGTCGATAATAGGGGCCGCGCGCCCCTGCGACAACCGTCAAGGTGACGTGCGGAGCTTCTAGCCTCTACTATTCCCGCTACCGTGAACCTGGGAATAACTAAAAATGCTTTATCTGTGGCTCAAAGCACTTCACATCATCAGCATCGTTTGCTGGTTTGCCGGCCTGTTTTACTTGCCGCGGCTGTTCGTCTATCACGCTCAAAGCGAAGATACCGTCAGCAAGGAACGCTTCAGCGTCATGGAGCGCAAGCTGTATCGCGGCATCATGGGGCCGGCAATGATCGCTACGCTGATCTTCGGCGGCTGGCTGATCAGCCTCAACCCGAGTGCGTATTTCACTCAGGGTGGCTGGATGCACGCCAAGCTGACGCTGGTGGTGATTCTGATCGGCTACCACCACATGTGCGGTGCCCAGGTAAAACGTTTTGCCCGTGGCGAGAACACCCGCAGCCATGTCTTTTATCGCTGGTTCAATGA
Organism: Pseudomonas sp. P4_C4; assembly: GCF_056402055.1. Lineage (NCBI taxonomy): Bacteria > Pseudomonadati > Pseudomonadota > Gammaproteobacteria > Pseudomonadales > Pseudomonadaceae > Pseudomonas > Pseudomonas sp. P4_C4. The sequence continues at coordinate 6,550 of NZ_JBFUID010000004.1, forward strand.
AGTGCCGGTTCTGATATTGCTGGCTATCGTAATTCTGGTCGTCGTTCGGCCGTTCTAAATCCACCAGGCACCACTCACCGGGGTACTTCCAATGTCGCTGCCCGCTCTGCTCGAACAACGTTTGCGTCTGCCCGTGGTGGCGGCGCCGATGTTCCTGATTTCCAATCCGCAATTGGTACTCGCCTGTTGTCGCCAGGGCGTGGTCGGCAGCTTCCCGGCGCTGAACCAGCGCGAAAGCAGCGGTTTCAAGGCCTGGCTGGAAGAAATCGAAGCCGGGCTGGYGACACTGGAAAACCCCGCGCCTTATGCCGTAAACCTGATCGTCCATAACAGCAATCCACGGTTACAGGCGGATCTTGAGATCTGTGTCGAGCACAAAGTGCCGATCGTGATCACCAGCCTCGGCGCCGTGAAAGAACTGGTCGACGCGGTCCACAGCTACGGCGGCCTGGTGTTCCATGATGTGACGACTCGTCGTCATGCCGAGAAAGCGGCCGAAGCCGGCGTGGATGGTTTGATCGCCGTGGCTGCCGGCGCCGGTGGACACGCCGGGACCTGGAGCCCGTTCTCGCTGATTGCCGAAATCCGCCAGTTCTTCGACAAGACCCTGTTGCTGGCCGGCTGCTTGAATCATGGCCACGAAATTCTTGCCGCCCAACTGCTCGGCGCGGATTTGGCCTACTTTGGCACACGATTTATCGGCACGACCGAAAGTCACGCGCCCGACGCCTACAAAGAAATGCTGCTGACATCCAAAGCGGCAGACATCATCCATACTCCAGCCGTGTCAGGTGTCCCCGCGAGTTTCATGCGCCAGAGTCTGGAAGCAGCCGGTTTCGACATGGCCGCCTTGCAAGGCAAGGGCGAGATCAACTTCGGCTCCAAGCTCAAACCCGTGAGCGATGAGGCCAAAGCCTGGAAAACCGTTTGGTCTGCCGGCCAGGGCGTGGGAGAAATCGAGGACTTGCCGAGTGTCGAGCAGTTGATTGCACGTCTCGACGCGGAGTACCGCAAGGCCCTGGAGCAGGCTGCCCAGTTGACCAAACGCTGGCCGAGCTGACAGCAAACCTTGGCCAGTCTTGCCCGGCTGGCCTTACTCTCGCCCGGGCACAACATTCTTCTTTCAACCTCTCGCGACAAGGATGCTTCGCACATGGGCGAAAATCATTTCAAGATCGTATTCGAGGGCGCCTTGCTGCCCGGTGTCGACATCACCACGGCAAAGCTCAATCTCGCCGACTTGTTCAAAAGCGATGTCACGGCCATTGAACGCTTGTTCACCGGGCGTCCGGTAGCGCTCAAACGCAACCTGTCGCAAGCCGATGCCCAGACCTATCTCCAGGCGCTGAGCAAAACCGGTATCGACGCCCGCATCGAAGCCGAAACGCCGATCGAACTGAACCTCGCCGACGTTCACGACCACCCTTCGGCCAGTAGCCAGGCTGCCCTGGCAGATCCGCAGTCCCCTTACGCTCCGCCTCGCGCGCCCGTCGGCGAAGCCGTGGCGGAATTCGCCACGCTCAAGCCCTTCAGTTTCGATGGCCGGATCGGCCGCTTGCGTTACCTCGCCTGGACGCTGGTGCTGTCAACTGTGCTTCTGGCCGTTTGCGGGGTGTTTGCCTTGGTCGCCCTGGCTCTCATCGGCGCGGATTCGACCGCCGGCCTGATATTGGGCAGCTTGCTGGCCTTGATCCTGTTCGTCGGATTTGTATTCGTCAGCATCCAGATCACTGTTCAACGCTTGCACGATGTCGGCTGGTCCGGCTGGCTGTGGCTGCTGAACCTGGTGCCGTTCGTTGGCAGTTTCTTTCCGTTCATGATCATGGTCGTACCGGGCAACGACACCGCCAACCGCTACGGCCCGCCGCCTCCGCCGAACGGTACCGCGGTCAAGGTATTGTCTTCGCTGTGGCTGATCGTTATCGCGCTGGTTCTGTTCGGCTCGCTGGCCGGTGGTCTCACGGCGATACGGGAAGAATACAAAAGCGCCGCCCAGAGCAGCTACGAAAGCAGTTCGGTCACCACCGATGAAATCGAAGTCGAGATCGAACCGGTGCCAAATTCCACCGACGATGCAGCCGAAGAGGCCCGGCCCCCTGTAGACTCTGCGAAAGAATGAACAGCGCTCCTGGCCCGTGACACCTGCGTCGCGGCGCGGAGCTGTTGCGATGGAGAACTGCATGACCCGTTACGCTCTGATCACTGGCGCCTCCAGCGGCATCGGCCTGGCAATGGCCGAAGCGCTGGCCCGGCGCGGCCGCAGCCTGATTCTGGTGGCCCGACAACGTGATCAGCTGGAAAGTATTGCGATTGAACTGACCCAAAGGTTCGGCGTGGAAGTGTTGTTCCGTGCCTGTGACCTGGGCGAACCGCTGCGCCTGTCCGGATTCCTGCTGGAACTGGAAGAAGGCGACCGGCAGATCGATCTGTTGGTCAACTGCGCCGGTATCGGTACCTGCGGCCCGTTTCTGGCCCAGGACTGGATGACCGAGCAAGACCTGATCGAAGTGAACATCCTCGCCCTCACCCGCCTGTGCCACGCCATCGGCAACAGCATGGCCCTGCAAGGCGGCGGGCAGATTCTGAATGTGGCCTCGGTGGCGGCGTTTCAACCGGGGCCGTGGATGAGCACTTATTACGCCAGCAAAGCGTATGTGCTGCACTTTTCCGAAGGATTGCGCGTCGAGCTGAGAAAATGTGCGATCAAGGTTTCGGTGCTCTGCCCCGGGCCGACCCGCACGGCGTTTTTCCGTACCGCACAACTCGACAGCGACAAACTGGCCAACAGCAAACTGCTGATGAGCCCCGAGGAAGTGGCGCTCTACACCGTGCGCGCACTGGAAAAGAATCAAGCGATCATTATTCCCGGGCGGCGCAACCGCTGGTTCGCCTTCCTGCCGCGGCTCGGCTCGCGCTGGCTGACGCGCACCATCGCCGGCATGATCAACAAGGCGTACTGCCCGCGCTGATCCAATTCAAGGTAAAAAGCTGGGCGCTGGCATACGCCATGAGTACACTCAGGCCAGCCCAAATAACGGAGAAAACAGCTGTGGATACTCTGTTCACCAAGATCATCAACCGGGAAATCCCGGCGAAGATCATTTACGAGGACGACCAGGTACTGGCCTTCCACGACATTGCCCCACAGGCACCGGTACATTTTCTGGTGGTCCCGAAGAAACCGGTTCGCACCTTGAACGACCTGACCGAGGACGACAAGACGCTGGCCGGGCATATTCTGTTCACCGCGCAGCGCCTGGCACTGGAACTGGGCTGCGAAAAAGGTTTCCGCGTCGTCATGAACTGCAATGAAGAAGGCGGACAAACCGTCTACCACATTCATATGCACGTGCTGGGTCAGCGCCAGATGCACTGGCCGCCGGGCTGATTGCTCTAAACCCTGTGAAAGCGGCGCACCGCCGCTTTCACAAAAGGCATCACAGCACTGTCACAGCCTCTGCATCACAATGACCCAGCGCAATCCTTCCCCGGCCGATTGGGTTAAACTGGCCGCCGAAATTCCCCCGGAGGTCAGCATGACTACCCAACGTCACTACTCGCCAATTGACCGCCTTCTGCTGCAAGCCGATGCCGCGATGCGCACCCTGCTGCCCTTCAGCGGCCAGCCGTACCGTCCGTCGCCCGCCATCGTGCAGCCGGATGCGAAAATGAGCGACGAAGACACACGCCACGTTGCCGGCCTGATGCGCATCAACCACACCGGCGAAGTCTGCGCCCAGGCGCTGTACCAAGGACAGGCGCTGACCGCCAAACTGCCGCAAGTGCGTGCCGCGATGGAGCATGCCGCCGAAGAAGAAATCGATCACCTGGTCTGGTGCGAACAACGTATTCATCAACTGGGTAGCCACACCAGCATCCTCAATCCGCTGTTTTATGGCATGTCGTTCGGGATCGGCGCAGTGGCCGGCCTGATCAGCGATAAAGTCAGCCTGGGGTTCGTTGCGGCGACGGAAGACCAGGTGTGCAAACACCTGAACGAACATCTGGAGCAATTGCCGGCCGAGGATGAAAAGTCCCGGGCGATTCTTGAGCAGATGCGCATCGATGAAGAACAGCATGCCGAAAGTGCGCTGGAGGCTGGCGGGTTCCGCTTTCCGGCACCGGTGAAGTTCGGGATGAGCCTGATGGCCAAGGTGATGACCAAGAGTACTTATCGGATCTGACTCCGTTTTTTGTAGGAGCGAGCGCCAGAATAAAAAAAGGCGACTGCCGTGAGGGAGTCGCCTTTTTTGTGTTCGAGAGTCTTACGCCATATTGCGCGCGTAGAAGATTTCGAGCATTTCGTGTTTCACCCGCTCGGTCACCTGGGCACGTTGCTCAGAGGACAGGTTGTTGGTGGCGTCGCCGAACAGGTAGTTATCCAGTTCGAAGTTCTTCAGCAGCATCTTGGTGTGGAACAGGTTTTCCTGGTACACGTTCACGTCGGTCATCTGGTACGCGTCGTAAGTGTCATCGGAGAGGTAGTTCTGGATCGAATTGATCTCATGGTCGATGAAGTGCTTTTTGCCTTCAACGTCACGGGTGAAGCCGCGCACACGGTAGTCCACGGTCACGATGTCCGAATCGAACTGGTGAATCAGGAAGTTGAGCGCTTTAAGCGGTGAAATGACCCCGCAAGTCGACACGTCGATGTCCACACGGAAGGTTGCAATACCGCTGACCGGGTGGATCTCCGGGTAGGTGTGCACCGTGATGTGGCTCTTGTCGAGGTGGGCCAGAATGATTTCGGGCAGTGGGCCCGGGGACTCTTCGATCTGACTGTCGGTCGGGGTTACGGGCTCTTCCGAGATCAGGATCGTGACGCTGGCGCCCTGCGGCTCATAGTCCTGACTGGCAATGTTCAGGATGTTGGCACCAATGATATCGACAACTTCCGTGAGGATCTGCGTCAGGCGTTTCGCGTTGTACTCTTTATTGATGTACTCGACGTAAGCCTGCTGGTCTTGCGGGGTTTCCGCGTAGCAGATGTCATAGATGTTGAAGCTCAAGGTCTTTGTCAGGTTATTGAACCCGTGGAGCTTGAGTTTGCTTTTCACCGTTAAAAACTCTCTATGTGTTTGCGGCCCGGCCGCGTGATCAAGCATGCCCGTCAAATGCGAACAACGCACCTGCGTAGGACGGTTAACACCTCTTCGCGATGGCGATTTTGGTTGTCTGCTCGGGTGCGAGGCCTGTCGGCTGACGGGCCACTACCCTGAAAAAAGTGGCGCATTATGCAGACGTCAGCTTGTGTTCGCCAGAGTCTGCACTGCTTTTATGATAGTTGAATGTCGATTCAACCGAGCTCGATGATCTCGTAGTCGTGGGTAATTGCCACGCCTGCCGCGCCGAGCATGATCGAGGCCGAGCAATACTTCTCGGCAGACAATTCGATGGCGCGCTTGACCTGGGCTTCTTTCAGCCCACGGCCCTTGACCACGAAATGCATGTGGATCCTGGTGAAAACCTTTGGATCTTCGGTCGCACGCTCGGCTTCAAGGAACGCTTCACAGCTTTCGACCGCCTGGCGGGACTTCTTGAGGATGCTGACCACATCGAAATTGCTGCAACCGCCGACACCCAGCAGCAGCATTTCCATCGGCCGGACACCCAGGTTACGTCCGCCGGCATCGGGCGGACCGTCCATGACCACGACATGACCACTACCGGATTCGCCGAGGAACATGGCTTCGCCAGCCCATTGGATGCGTGCCTTCATCGCCAAGACTCCACTGTATAAAAAAGGGTCGCCAGCTTAGCACAGGCCCCGTGACTGACGGCGCCCGGCGTCCTAGGACATATCCCACCGCCTTGTAGGTAAATGCTCGAATATTGCAGGAGGTGTCTGTTAAGCTGACGCCAAATCAATGGCGCATTGCCAGCTTTCCCCCAGCGTTCGCTATTCATAAAAAAACCAAACACACCGTGCAGTCTTTTCGGGATACAACCATGGTTGCGATTGCCCCCAACCCCAAGATCAAGAACCTCGACAAGCTGTTGATGCATTGTCAGCGCCGCCGCTATCAGGCCAAGAGCAACATCATTTGTGCCGGCGACCGTTCGGAAACGCTGTTCTACATCATCAAAGGCTCAGTCACCATCCTGATCGAAGATGACGACGGCCGGGAAATGATCATTTCCTACCTGAACACCGGGGACTTTTTCGGCGAGTTGGGTCTGTTTGAGCAAGCTGGCCTGGAGCAGGAGCGCAGCGCCTGGGTGCGGGCCAAGGCTGAATGCGAAGTCGCGGAAATCAGCTACGCGAAATTCCGCGAGTTGTCCCAGCAGGATCCAGACATTCTTTACGTCCTCAGCGGACAAATCGCACAGCGCCTGCGCAACACCACGCGCAAGGTCGGTGACCTGGCATTCTTTGATGTAACCGGTCGAGTCGCCCGCTGCCTGCTGGAGCTATGCAAACAGCCAGATGCCATGACTCACCCCGATGGCATGCAAATCAAGGTGACCCGTCAGGAGATCGGGCGGATAGTCGGTTGTTCCCGGGAGATGGTCGGTCGCGTCCTCAAGGATCTGGAAGAACGCGAACTGGTGAACGTCAAAGGCAAGACCATGGTGGTTTTCGGTACGCGATAAGCTCGAAAACCTAGCCGCTGAACATCTGCACCAGCACCAACCGGTAGAGATAGTCGAGGCGCGCCAGGGCATCGTGCGCCGCGAACTTCTCATGCAGCGCGATGTGGCTTTCGGCGCGTACGCGTTGCTCCAGACCGCAGGCCTCGTTGAAACGATTGACCGCGGCGACCATAGACTCTCGCTCGTTATCCAGCAGCAACGCCCCATGCACCAGTCCTACCGGACGCTGCCCACCCTGACTCTGGCGCCAGCGCTGGGCGGTGCCGACCATCTTGCGACCATCGAGGTTGACGTTGAAGCGACCGTCACAGAAGGCGCCTTCGATTTCACCCAGGGACGAAGTGCCACCTAACTCATCCAGCAACTGACAGATTGGATCGCATAGACGCCGGTAGCCGGATTCGATGCGGTTAAGGTCGCCTTCGCTGCGCGGCGGTGCGTAGACCAGAGCGATGTTGATCGTGGTGTCGGATTGCGGAACGGGCTCTCCGCCGGTATCGCGCAACAACACTGGCCAGCCTGCCGCTGCCGAGACTTCACATGCGGATTCAAAGCCTGGCAAGCGATTCAAGCGACGCGGCATCACTAATGCCTGGTCACTCGGTTGCCAGAACAACAGACCGAATTCCGCGTTGCCGGCACAGACCGACGCCAGCAAATCCTGCTCGGCTTGCAGACCGGCTTCGATGGTCAGGGAAATAGGTGAGGTCATAAGGTATTCCGTAGGACATAAAGTCTGTGGTGCTTCTTATGCCGCTATCGCGAGCAAGCTCGCTCCCACATTTGATCTCGGCAGCTCATAGATTTTGTGGCCACCATCAAACCCTGTGGGAGCGAGCTTGCTCGCGATGCTTTTCAGTCGAGGGTCGAACCGCTGACAGGTACACCGCGCTCAGGGAAGAACAGACGCTGCAACTCGGTACCCGGGCTTTCGGCGCGCATGAACGCTTCGCCGACCAGGAACGCGTAGACGTCGCTGATTTCCATCAGTTCGACATCGGCGCGGTTGAGAATGCCGCTCTCGGTGATGACCAGACGATCGCGCGGAATACGCGGCAACAGGTCGAGGGTGGTTTCCAGGCTGACATCGAAGGTGTGCAGATTGCGGTTGTTCACGCCAACCAGTGGAGTGTCGAGGGTTTTCAAGGCCCGCTCCAACTCGTCGCCGTCGTGGACTTCCACCAGCACATCGAGGTTGACGCTTTTGGCCACGGCCGCCAGTTCGGCCATTTTCACGTCATCCAGCGCGGAAACGATCAACAGCACGCAGTCGGCACCCAAGGCACGGGCTTCGACGATCTGGTATGGATCGATCATGAAGTCCTTGCGGATCACCGGCAGCTGGCACGCCGCGCGGGCCTGTTGCAGGTACGCATCCGCGCCCTGGAAGTAGTCGATGTCGGTGAGTACCGACAGGCAGGTCGCGCCGCCCTTCTCGTAGCTTCTGGCGATGTCGGCGGGAACGAAGTTCTCGCGGATCACACCTTTGCTCGGCGAGGCTTTTTTGATTTCGGCAATGACTGCCGGCTGCTTCAGCTTGGCCTGAGCCAGCAAGGCCTTGGCAAAACCACGGGGTGCATCGGCCGTCTTGGCCAGACTTTCCAGCTCGGCGAGGCTGACGCGAGCGCTGCGCTCGGCGACTTCCTCGACCTTGCGCGCCAGAATCTTTTGCAGAACCGTCGGTACACTCATCCCTCATTCTCCACTTTGAATACCGCGGTAAACGCACCCAGCTCCTCGAGCTTTTCCCGAGCGAGGCCGGTGTGCAGCGCATCGTGCGCAAGTGCAACTCCCTCTTTCAAACTGCTGGCATGGTCGGCTGCGTACAGCGCGGCACCGGCATTGAGCATGATCATCTCGGCCGCTTTCTGACCGTTCTCGGTCTTGCGCTTGCCCAGGGCATCGCGAATCAGTTCCAGGGACGCCGCCGGGCTATCCACCGCCAGGCCATGCAAGCTCTGGCTCTTCATGCCCAGGTCTTCCGGCTCGACCCAATACTCGGTGATCTGGTCGTTTTTCAGCTCTGCCACGAAGGTCGGTGCTGCCAGGCTGAACTCATCCAGGCCATCCTTCGAATGCACCACCAGCACATGCTTGCTGCCCAGACGCTGCAACACTTCCGCCAGCGGCCGGCACAATGCCTGGGTGAACACGCCCACCACCTGATGCTTCACACCGGCCGGATTCGTAAGCGGGCCGAGCATGTTGAACAAGGTCCGCAGACCCAGTTCGCGGCGCGGGCTTGCAGCGTATTTCATCGCAGAGTGATGGGTCTGGGCAAACATGAAACCAATACCAACGTTATCAATGCAGCGCGCCACTTGCACCGGTGTCAGGTTCAGGTAGATACCGGCCGCCTCCAGCAGATCGGCACTGCCGCTCTTGCCCGAGACTGCACGGTTGCCGTGCTTGGCCACGGTGCAGCCAGCAGCGGAAACCACGAACGCAGCAGCGGTCGACACGTTGAAGATATTGGCGCCGTCGCCGCCGGTGCCGACCACATCGACCACACCGTCGAGTGTCTTGAGTTCGACTTTGTCCGCCAGCTCGCGCATCACCGACACCGCGCCGACGATCTCGTCGATGCTTTCGCTCTTCATGCGCATGGCCATCATGAACGCGCCGATCTGCGCGTCGGAGCATTGCCCGGTCATGATTTCGCGCATGACATCGCGCATTTCATCGGTGCTGAGGTCGAGGTGATCGACGATTCGGCTCAGGGCTGTCTTGATATTCATGAAAAGTCCTTAGCGCGTGCCGCCGGTTTGTTTGAGGAAGTTGGCGAACAGTTCGTGGCCCTGTTCGGTGAGGATCGACTCAGGGTGAAACTGCACGCCCTCGATGTTCAGCGTCTTGTGACGCAGGCCCATGATCTCGTCGACCGAGCCGTCTTCGAGCTGGGTCCAGGCGGTCAGTTCCAGACAATCTGGCAGGGTTTCGCGCTTGACGATCAATGAATGATAGCGCGTGACCGTCAGCGGACGATTCAGGCCCTCGAATACACCCTTGTCCTCGTGAAATACCGGGCTAGTCTTACCGTGCATCACTTGGCGGGCGCGCACCACATCACCACCAAAAGCCTGGCCGATGGACTGGTGGCCGAGGCAGACGCCAAGAATCGGCAGTTTGCCGGCGAAATGCTTGATCGCTTCAATCGAGATGCCGGCTTCGGTCGGCGTGCAAGGACCGGGGGACACAACGATGCGCTCAGGGTTGAGGGCTTCGATTTCAGCGATGGTCAGTTCATCGTTGCGCACGACCTTGACTTGGGAGCCGAGCTCGCCCAGGTACTGCACAACGTTGTAGGTAAAGGAGTCGTAGTTATCGATCATCAGCAACATGGCGTTTAGAACCTCTTGAATTCACTGACTTTTAAGATGGCCTTCGAATGATTTACCCGCAGAGCGCTGCGCTTTGTCTGGTGCTGGAGCAGCGCCAGCAAAGCGGCATTTCAAACAGGTAAAGAAGGCAAAGCGATACAGGTCCGGCAAGGCCGGCAAAAGAATTCAGGCGCGCCAACGCCAGCGGGCGTGTGCCTTGATGACTTGATCCAGGAGTTTACTGATGATCAACACGGGGAAGGTCTCGTTCGTACGTTCCGGCACAGTAACTTAGCTGGGCAGAGCGCGCAATATCGCCGGGGGTGCTGCCCGCGAAACTATCAAAGGCTTCGCGACAGATGGCAAAAGGCCGAAAGTTTTTGGTACTGTCGTTTCGTTCACTACAACAATAAATAAACGGACTTGCTCATGATCAAACAGTCGTTGTTTGTACCACTCGCAGGATGCTTGCTCGCGATCGCATGCGCCCAGGCGAACGCCGCACCTAATCCTTATACAAGTTTCATTGTCTTCGGGGACAGCCTCAACGACGCTGGGACCTTTGCCGACACGGGCGGGCCTGCCGGGGCGACGCAGCGCTTCACCAACCGGACGGGGCCGGTGTACCTGGATGGCAGTGGCGAAGTCCGCTCGCTCAACGCCACGCAGATTCTGGGCGGAAAACTGGGGTTTTCACCAGACCAGACGGCATCCTCTGCTTCAGCAGTTCGCGCCAACGAAGGCCTGCCTGATGGTAACAACTGGGCTGTAGGCGGCTACCGTACCGACCAGATTCTTGATTCGATTACCAGCACCTCCGCCACCGGCGAACGCACCCGGGCCGGCTATCTTCCATCCAATAACTTCCGTGCCGACCCGAACGCACTGTATTACCTGTCGGGCGGCGGTAACGACTTCCTGCAAGGTCGAGTCACCAGTCTGCCCCAGGCCAGTGCCGCCGCCGACCGCCTGGCCGACAGCGTGCAGACGCTGCAAACCGCCGGCGCCAAGTACGTCATGGTCTGGTTGCTGCCCGATATCGGCTTTACCCCGGCGTTCAACGGCACCCCGCTGCAAGCGTTCACGTCCCAACTCAGCGCCCAGTTCAACACTGAACTGGTAAGCCGACTGCAAAACATCAATGCCGAAGTCATCCCGCTCAACATTCCGGTACTGCTCAAAGAGACGTTCGCCAACCCGGCACAGTTTGGCCTGGCCACCGACCAGAACCTCATCGCCACCTGCTTCAGCGGCAACGGCTGCACCGAGAACGCCCGCTACGGCATCAACAGCGCCACGCCGGACCCGACCAAGCTGATCTACAACGACTCGGTGCACCCCACCGAAGCCGGGCAGCGCCTGATTGCCGATTACGCCTATTCCCTACTGGCGGCGCCGTGGGAGCTGACCTTGCTGCCGGAAATGGCCCAGGGCACCGTGCGTGCGCATCAGGATGAATTGCGCAATCAGTGGCTGGCCGATTGGGAAAACTGGCAAGGCGTCGGCCAATGGCGAGCCATTGTTTCCGGCGGCGGACAGCATCAGGACTTTGACGGTCAGGACAGCGTGGCAAGCGCCGACGGTAACGGAGCCAACCTGAACATTGGTGGCAGCTATCGTCTCGACGATGCCTGGCGTGTCGGCCTGGTGGCCGGTTTCTATAACCAGAAACTCGAAGCCGGCAACAACGATTCCGACTACAAGCTCAACACTTACCTGGGCACGGCATTCGCCCAGTACCAGCAAAACCGTGTGTGGGCTGATGCGGCGTTGACGGCCGGGCATCTGGATTACGATAGCCTCAAGCGTAAATTCCAGCTGGGCGTCAACGAACGCGGCGAAAAAGGCGATACCAGCGGCTACGTCGAAGCCTTCAGCGCACGCGTGGGTTACGACATTGCGCAACAAGCCAGCAGCCCCTGGCACCTGTCTCCGTTTGTCAGCGCCGACTTCTCCAAGGTACAAGTCGACGGTTACTCGGAGGACGGCAACAATTCCACGGCGCTGACCTTCGCCGATCAGGAGCGTATTTCCCGGCGTCTGGGCGCTGGCCTGCAAGGCAAATACCAGATCACCCCGCAAACCCAGGTTTTCGGCGAAGCGGCAATCGAGCGTGAGTACAACGACGACACTCAGGACGTGGGTATCAACCTCAACAGCCTGCCGAACAATCAGTTCACGCTGGAAGGCTACACCCCGCAAAGTCATTTGCAACGTGTGAACCTTGGGGTGAGCCACAACCTCACCAAGGACCTGGCATTGCGCGCCAGCTACAGTATTCGCAAGGACGACGATTTCACCCAACAGGGCATCAACCTAGGTGTTGCGCTGGACTTCTGATGTGCAGGCAATAAAAAACGCGGCGCCCTCACAGGCGCCGCGTTTTTTTTGGCGATGAGATCATTGTGGGAGCGAGCTTGCTCGCGATGAGGGCTTCACAGTCAACATTGATGTTGCCTGTCCCACCGCTATCGCGAGCAAGCTCGCTCCCACAGGATTTGTGGTCAGCTCAGCTTTCCGGGGTCTGTTCAGCCAGGGCAACGGCGCGGAACATCGCGCGACGCTTGTTCAGGGTTTCTTCCCATTCCAGCGCCGGCACCGAGTCAGCCACAATGCCGCCACCGGCCTGCACGTGCAGTTCGCCGTTCTTGATCACCGCCGTGCGGATCGCAATGGCGGTGTCCATGTTGCCGTTCCAGGCGAAGTAACCGACTGCACCGCCGTAGACGCCACGCTTGACCGGCTCCAGTTCGTCGATGATTTCCATTGCGCGAATCTTCGGTGCGCCGGACAAGGTGCCCGCCGGCAGAATCGCTCGCAGTGCGTCCATGGCCGTCAGCCCTGCTTTCAGTTGCCCGGTGACGTTGGACACGATGTGCATCACGTTGGAGTATCGCTCGATGACCATCTTCTCGGTGAGCTTCACCGAACCGATTTCCGATACGCGACCGGTGTCGTTGCGACCGAGGTCGATCAGCATCAAGTGTTCGGCGATTTCCTTGTCGTCCGACAGCAGGTCTTTTTCCAGCGCCAGGTCGGCCTCTTCGTTGGCGCCCCGCGGACGGGTGCCGGCAATCGGGCGCACGGTGATCAGGTTGTCTTCGACCCGCACCAGCACTTCCGGCGAACTGCCGACGACGTGGAAGTCGCCGAAGTTGAAGAAGTACATGTAAGGCGTCGGGTTGAAGCAGCGCAGTGCGCGGTACAGATCGATCGGTGCCGCCTTGAAGTCGATCGACATGCGCTGGGACGGCACGACCTGCATGCAGTCACCGGCCAGAATGTATTCCTTGATGGTGTCGACGGCTTTTTCGTAATCGTCCTGGGTGAAACTGGAGCGGAATACCGGGTCAGCCGATTGTTGTTTGCTGAAGTCCAGGCCACGGCGTGGGGTGATCGGCTGACGGAGTTTTTCCAGCAGCTCTTCCAGGCGTGCGCGACCTTGTTCGAAGGCGTCTTCCTGCGCCGGGTCGGCCAAGACGATGGCGTGCATCTTGCCGGCCAGGTTATCGAACACCACCACCGCGTCGGAAACCATCAGCAGAATGTCCGGCACGCCCAGCGGATCCGGGTTCGGGCACTTGCCCAGACGCTTTTCCACGTAACGCACGCAGTCGTAACCGAAGTAGCCCACCAGGCCGCCGTTGAAGCGCGGCAGGCCGGCAATGGTCGGCACGTTGTAGCGGGCCTTGAAGGTTTCGACGAAGGCCAGCGGGTCTTCCACATCGTGGCTTTCGGTCTCGACGCCATCGACGGTCACGCTGACGTGATGATCGTGAACCCGCAGCACGGTGCGGCACGGCAAGCCGATGATCGAGTAACGGCCCCACTTCTCGCCGCCCTGTACGGACTCCAGCAAGTAGGAATTGGGCTCGTCGGCCAGCTTCAGGTAGATCGACAGCGGCGTGTCGAAGTCGGCCAGGGTTTCGCAGGCAAGCGGGATGCGGTTGTAGCCGGCAGCGGCCAAACGCAGGAATTCTTCGCGGATCATGAGGTGCCTCGTGGCTTGAGGGTCGAACAGTCAGGTATGCAAACGCGCCGGATAACCGGCCAGAATCAAGTCAGGCGCGCCAACGCCAGCGGGCCAGGGCCTTGATGACTTTCATCCAGAGTTTGCGAGTGACCACCACGATGGCGTTTCCAGAAGGGGGTTTGACAGCGTCGGCCAACGTTATCTCAGCGGCCGGATCCAGGCAACCGGGAATTAGTTTGCGCAGGTCGTCGATCACCAGCGCCGGCGACTCTTCGGCAATTGGCCGACCGTGGTTATAGCCGTAGCTCAGGGCCACGCACTTGACCCCCGCCGCTTTCGCCGCCAGCACATCGCTGCGCGAATCGCCGACAAACAACGACTGCGAAGCCGGAATGTTGGCCATTTTCATCACGAAAAACAGCGCGGCCGGATCGGGTTTTTTCTGTGGCAGGGTGTCGCCGCCGATGATCCAGCGGAAGTAACGACCGATTTTCATCTGATCCAGCAGCGGCGCGACGAAACGCTCCGGCTTGTTGGTGATCAGCGCCATCTCGACGCCCTGCTTTTGCAGCCACTTGAGGAAGTCGCGCACACCGGGATACACCACCGTCAACTCATGGCTCTCGCCATAAGCCTGCATGAAATACTCCAGCGCCCGTTCGGCCTCGTGGTTATCGACCGCCGAATGATCGATAGCGCCAGCCAGCGCACGACGCACCAATACCGGCGCGCCGTTGCCGACCCATTCGCGTACTGCTTCCAGACCGGCGGGCTTACGACCGAGTTTGAGCAGCATCTTGTCCACAGCCACTGCCAGGTCCGGGACCGAGTCGATCAAGGTACCGTCCAGATCGAACATCACCAGCCGCGGCAGTTGCCCCGGGAACAACTGCTCAAAGCCACTCATGGGCGAGCCAGCGCCAGTTCGGAACGCATCTTGTCGATGACTTCCTGATAGTTCGGCGCATTGAAGATGGCCGAGCCGGCGACGAAGGTGTCGGCACCGGCCGCTGCGATTTCGCGGATGTTGTTCACGTTCACGCCACCGTCGATTTCCAGGCGAATGTCACGGCCGGAGGCATCGATCAGCGCCCGCACTTCACGCAGCTTGTCGAGGGTGCCAGGGATGAACTTCTGCCCGCCGAAGCCCGGGTTGACGCTCATCAACAGGATCATGTCGACCTTGTCCATGACGTACTTGAGCACATCCAGCGGGGTCGCCGGGTTGAACACCAGGCCCGACTTGCAGCCGCCTTCGCGGATCAATTGCAGGGAGCGGTCGATGTGCTGGGTGGCTTCCGGGTGGAAGGTGATGTAAGTAGCGCCGGCTTCGATGAAGTCGCCGACGATGCGGTCCACCGGGCTGACCATCAGGTGCGCGTCGATCGGCGCGGTCACGCCGTACTTGCGCAGTGCCGCGCAGACCATCGGGCCGATGGTCAGGTTGGGCACGTAGTGGTTGTCCATGACATCGAAGTGCACGAAGTCAGCGCCGGCGGCCAGGACATTGTCCACTTCTTCACCCAGGCGGGCGAAGTCGGCGGAGAGAATCGACGGAGCAATTACGAAGGGCTGCATGACGCACCTTTTCTGAGCAGAATCACGATGGCGCGCATTGTATACCTCATGCTTTGACGTGCGCACCGTGAGCGCGATGATTGGACCTTGCCATCATCCATCAACGGCAGAAGCCCTAATACGCCGCGCGATAGATCTTTTCGATATCGGTGGCACTCAATTTGCGCGGATTGTTGCGCATCAAGCGCTCGATCCCCGCTGCTTCCACGGCCATGGACGGGATGGCGTCCTCGGGCACACCGAAACTGCGCAGGCCCTGAGGAATTTCCACGGCTGCACACAGCTCGCTCATGGCTTGCACGGCTTTGTCGGCCGCTTCGTTGATGCTCAAATGAGCGGTCTTCACACCCATGGCCTCGGCGATATCCTGCATGCGTTCGATGCAGGCCATCTTGTTCCAGGTCATGACATGGGGCAGTAGCAAGGCATTACTGACCCCATGGGCAATGTTGAAACGCCCGCCCAGCGAATACGCCAGCGCATGCACCGCGCCGACCCCGGCATTGCCGAACGCCATCCCGGCCATCAGGCTGGCAGTGGCCATGTCTTCCCGGGCTTGCAGGTTCGACGGGTTGGCGTAGGCCTTGGGCAAAGCCTTGGCGATCAACTTGATGGCGCCAATGGCCAACGCATCGGTAATCGGCGAGGCGTTGACCGACAGATAGGACTCGATAGCGTGCACCAGCGCATCGACGCCGCTGGCCGCCGTGACGCTGCGCGGACAGGTCAGGGTCATTTGCGGACTGACCAGCGCCACATCCGGCAACAGGTAGTCGCTGACAATGCCCTTCTTCAGTTGCGCGACCTTGTCGGAAAGGATGGCGACGTTGGTCACTTCCGAGCCGGTGCCGGCGGTGGTCGGGATGGCAATCAGCGGCGGGCCCTTGCGCGGGACCTGATCGATACCGAACAGATCCTCCAGCGCGCCGTGGTAACCGGCATAGGCCGCCACGCTCTTGGCAATGTCGATGGCACTGCCGCCGCCGAGGCCGATCAAGCCGTCATGCCCACCGTCGCGATAGGCACGCATGCAATCTTCGACGATGGCGATTTCCGGGTCTGGCAGTACCCGATCGAAAATCTCGTAGCTGCGTTCGCCCAGCTGCGCCAGTGCCAGTTCTACTGTGCCTGATTTCACCAAAGCGACATCAGTGACGATCAGTGGGTTGTCGATGTCCAGACGCGCCAGCTCGGCAGACAATTGCTCGATGGCACCTGCGCCGGTGATCAGTTTGTGAGCGATCTTGAAAGAGGAAAGACTCATGTGCGCAGCCTCTTATAGATAGGGGAGCTGGGCACAATAGTAGCTGGGGATTGCGGGTTGTCTTCCATTCAGGTCATGAATGACCGAGTTTTCCGGGAACACCAAAATACACTGTAGGAGCGAGCTTGCTCGCGATGAACCTGAGTGCGACGCGGGCATTCAGAAGGCCCGCGTTATCGTTGACGACCATYGCGAGCAAGCTCGCTCCTACAGTTGATTGGTGTGAAGGCTTAAACCTGCGCCGTACGCAGTTTCTCGCTTCGCCCGCGCAGCCATTCCAGGGTCAGCAACAGGATCACCGAGAAGGCAATCAGCAGCGTCGCGGCGGCAGCGATGGTCGGGCTGAGGTTTTCGCGGATGCCGCTGAACATCTGCCGTGGCAGGGTCGCTTGTTCGGGACCTGCGAGGAACAGCGTCACCACCACCTCATCGAACGAAGTCGCAAAGGCAAACAGCGCCCCCGAGATCACGCCCGGTGCAATCAGCGGCAAGGTCACCCGGCGGAACGTGGTCAACGGCGAAGCGCCCAGGCTTGCCGCGGCCCGTACCAGGTTCTGGTTGAACCCCTGCAAGGTCGCCGACACTGTGATGATCACAAACGGCACACCGAGCACGGCATGCACGACGATCAGCGAGGTGTAGCTGTTGCCAAATCCCAGTGGAGCGAAGGTCAGGTAACTGGCCACACCAATGATCACCACCGGCACCACCATCGGCGAAATCACTAGCGCCATCACCAGCGGCTTGCCCGGGAAATCGCCTCGGGTCAGGCCGATCGCCGCCAGCGTGCCGAAGATCATCGCCAGTACCGTCGCTGCCGGGGCCACGATGATGCTGTTCTTCAACGAACGCATCCATTCCGCCGAGGCAAAGAAGTCCTGGTACCAGTGCAGCGAAAAGCCTTGCAGCGGATAGACCAGAAAACTCCCCGAGTTGAACGACAGCGGAATGATCACCAGTACCGGCAGGATCAGGAACAACAGAATCAAGCCGCAGAGAATCCGCAAGCTGTAGAACCACACCCGTTCGATGGGCGACATATAAGGACTCAGCATTTCGTTCTCCCCTTAGCTCAGGCGCAGGCGGCTGGCGCCCACCAGCCAGCTGTAAATCAGATAAAGCACCACAGTCGCCAGCAGCAACAATCCACCGAGTGCGGTCGCCATGCCCCAGTTGATGCTGGTGTTGGTGTAGAAGGCGACGAAATAGCTGACCATCTGATCGTTCGGGCTGCCCAGCAATGCCGGGGTGATGTAGTAGCCGATGGCGAGGATGAACACCAACAGGCATCCGGCGCCGACACCGGCATAGGTCTGCGGGAAGTACACCCGCCAGAAACTGGCGAACGGATGGCAGCCGAGGGAAATCGCGGCACGCATATAGGTCGGCGAGATGCCTTTCATCACGCTGTAGATCGGCAGGATCATGAACGGCAGCAGGATGTGCACCATCGAGATGTAGACACCGACGCGGTTGAACACCAGCTCGATCGGCTTATCGATGATGCCCATGGCCATCAGGCCGCTGTTGATCAGGCCACCCGATTGCAGCAATACGATCCACGCCGCGACCCGCACCAGGATCGAGGTCCAGAACGGCAACAGCACCAGAATCATCAGCAGGTTGCTCTGCCGTGACGGCAGGTTCGCCAGCAGGTAAGCCAAGGGGTATGCCAGCACCAGGCAGATCACGGTGATGATCAGGCCCATCCAGAAGGTGCGGGCGAAGATGTCGAGGTAGATCGCCTGGTCCGGGGTGGCCGGGGCGATTTCGCCGAGGTCGTCGATGCGATGATCGACGGCCGCCAGCAGGTAATACGGGGTGATGCTGCTGGTGTTGCGGCGTACCGCTTGCCAGTAGGCCGGGTCGCCCCAACGTTCATCGAGACCTTCCAGCGCTTCTTTATAAGAAGCCGGCTCAGTGGCGAGCGGCAAGGCGCGGGCGGTTTTGGTCAGCAGGCTGCGGTAGCCGGCCAGTTCCATGTTCAGGCGCTTGGACAAATCGCCCAGGGTCTGGTTCTTGCGAGCGTCGGCGAGATCTTCGGCCGCCGCTTTGTAAACCGGTTCAGCGGGCAGGCCGCGGCCGTCCCAGCTGGCGATGGCGGTCACGGTGCGCGGCATGCCGCCGACCACTTCCGGGTTGCCAACGCTTTTGTAGAGCAGCGCCACGATCGGCACCAGGAACACCAGCAACAGAAACAGCACCAGCGGCGCGATCAACGCCTGGGCCTTCCAGCGGTTGACCCGCTCGGCGTGCTTGAGCCGCTGCTTCAAGGTGGGGCTGGTGCCCTCGTTCAGGGGAACGGCGATAGCCATGACGTACTCCGGGAATCTTTGATCGTTACAGAGGCGGCGAACCGCCCCTGTTGTGTTGAAACACCGCAACTTGTAGGAGTGAGCCTGCTCGCGATGAGGCCATCACATTCAACATCCATGTTGATTGACCCACCGCTTTCGCGAGCAAGCTCGCTCCTACAGCGTAAGCCCGCGGTGCGGTCTTACTTGGCAGCCCAGGCGTTGAAGCGCTGTTCCAGTTGCTCGCCGTTGTCAGCCCAGAAGCTGACGTCGATCTGCACCTGGTTGGCGATGTTCTCCGGGGTGGTCGGCATGTCTTTCAGGACATCCTTGGACAGCAACGGTACGGCTTGGGTGTTGGCCGGGCCGTAGGCGATGTTTTCCGAGTAGGTCTTCTGTTGTTGTGGCATCACCGAGTAAGCGATGAACTTCTTCGCCGCTTCGGCACGCGCCTTGTCCAGGCCTTTTGGAATGGCCCATGCGTCGAAGTCGTAGATGCCGCCGTTCCACACCACTTTCAGGTTGCTTTCTTTCTGCACGGCAGCGATCCGGCCGTTGTAGGCCGAACTCATGACCACGTCACCGGAAGCGAGGTATTGCGGCGGTTGTGCGCCGGCTTCCCACCACTGGATGTTCGGCTTGAGTTCATCGAGCTTCTTGAATGCGCGGTCCTGACCGTCCTTGCCGGCCAGCACTTTGTAGACGTCTTTCGGCGCAACGCCGTCGGCCATCAGTGCGAATTCCAGGGTGTACTTGGCGCCTTTACGCAGACCACGCTTGCCCGGGAACTGCTTGGTGTCCCAGAAATCCACCCAACTGGTCGGTGCGCTTTTCAGCTTGTCGGCGTTGTAGGCCAGCACGGTCGACCACACGAAGAAACCCACGCCGCAAGGCTGGATGGCGCCCTTGACGTAGTCTTCGTTCTTGCCGAACAACTTCGGATCGAGCTGCTCGAACATGTCTTCGTCGCAACCACGGGACAGTTCCGGCGATTCAACCTCTACCAGATCCCAGGACACGCTTTTGGTGTCGACCATGGCCTTGACCTTGGCCATTTCGCCGTTGTACTCGCCGGCCACGATCTTGCCGTTACCTGCCGCTTCCCACGGTGCGTAGAAGGCTTTGACCTGAGCCGCCTTGTTCGCGCCGCCAAAGGACACCACGGTCAGGTCCGGGCCAGCCGCCATTGCGTGTGCCGCGCCCATCATGCCCAGTGCCAAAGCGGTGAATTTCAGGGATCTCAACATTTATTGTTCTCTCCACGTGCAGGGTTGGTGTTGGTATTGCCGGGGCGATCAATGCGCCTCTAGAAGTGGGTCGAGTGCGCGAACGTGCTCGACCTGCCAGCCAAGCGGTACCACGTCGCCGACGGCGAGCGAGGGATCAAGCTCGGCAATCGGCTGTTTCACGAAGAAGTCGGTCTTGCCGCAGACTTCCATGCGCACCCGGACGTGGTCGCCCAGATAGATGAATTCTTCGACTCGCCCGGTGAAGCGGTTGACGCATTGGTCGCTGGAGCCATTGAGGCTCACGCGCTCCGGACGAATGGACAGGGTCACCGGCTCACCGGTCTGGCCGACGTTAACCGCCAGGGCTTCCACCTTTTCACCGCGTCCGAGTTCGACAATGCAACGGTCGCCGGTTTGGCTGTGCAGGCGGCCATTGAGGCGGTTGTTCTCGCCGATGAAGTTGGCGACGAAGGTGTTCTTTGGCTCTTCGTAGAGGGTGCGCGGCGGCGCGATCTGCTGGATTTCGCCCTGATGGAACACCGCCACACGGTCGGACATGGTCAAGGCTTCGCCCTGATCGTGGGTCACGTAGACCACGGTGACGCCCAGGCGCTGGTGCAGGTGCTTGATCTCCATCTGCATGTGTTCACGCAGTTGTTTGTCGAGTGCGCCGAGGGGTTCGTCCATCAGCACCAATTGCGGCTCGAACACCAGTGCGCGGGCCAATGCCACACGCTGTTGCTGACCACCGGAGAGCTGCGCCGGGTAGCGTTGGGCGAAGGCATCGAGCTGGACCATGCTCAGGACCCGCTTGACCCGGGCACTGACGTCGCTCTTGTTCATGCCACGCACGGTCAGCGGGAACGCCAGGTTCTCGGCCACCGTCATGTGCGGGAACAATGCATAGTTCTGAAATACCATACCGATGTCGCGCTTGTGCGGCGGCACGTTGTTGATGGCACGCCCCGCCAACAGGATTTCGCCCGCGGTCGGCGTTTCGAAGCCGGCGAGCATCATCAGGCTGGTGGTCTTGCCGGAACCGGACGGCCCGAGCAAGGTGAGGAATTCGCCTTTGCGAATGTCCAGGTTGAGGTCTTTGACGATCAGGTTCTCGCCGTCGTAGCTCTTCTGCACTCCACGAAAGCTGACCAGAACATCATTGGCCCCTGCACTTGAATCGACCTGGCTCATACCCACACCTTTGTTATTGATGACTGCTGTGGGATTAAGCCTAGTGGACGCTGGAGACCACGCAAATCGGGGGGCAAGAGAGATTCGCCTCAGCCGGATGGAAGGTTGGGGGTAGGGATTGCCCTACAAGGATGGCGCGTTTTGGCAAATGTAGTGGCAAGGGGTCAGCTACAAGCCACAAGTAACGGTGAAAGCAGCTCGTCAGGCACGTCGCTATTGGATATGCGCACGGTTCAACGACTGATGGAGAACCCTGTGGGAGCGAGCTTGCTCCGGGCGGCGTTCCGACGATAGCGGACTGTCAGTCGACATCAGTATTGACTGATAGGGCCTCATCGCGAGCAAGCTCGCTCCCACAGGTACAGCGGTGTGGTTTAGAGGAGCTTGTGTTCCATCGCGTACTTCACCAGTTCCGCCAACGAGGTGATGTTGAGTTTCTGCATCAGCCGCGCCTTGTGGGTGCTGATGGTTTTGCTGCTCAGCGCCAGTTGCTGGGCGATATCGTTGACGTTGGCGCCCTGGGCCAAGCGTTCGAACACAGAAAATTCGCGCTCGGAGAGCAGCGAATGCAAAGGACGCGAGTCGGTCAGGCCGACCTCGAAGACCATGCGGTCTGCCAGTTCCGGGTCGATATAACGCCCGCCCGACGCCACTTTGCGAATGGCCGTCAGCAACAGCGCCGGGTCGCTGTCCTTGGTCGCATAACCGGCAGCGCCCACCTTCAGCGCCCGGGCGGCCATCTGCGCTTCGTCGTGCATCGACAACACCAGGATCGCCGGCGGATTATTCAGGGCGCGAATCCGCGGAATCGCTTCCAGACCGTTGACGCCTGGCATGGAGATGTCCAGCAACACCACTTCGCAGGGCACATGACGCAAGGTGTCGAGCAACTGCTCGCCATTGCTCGCCTCCCCCACCACCAGCAAGTCCTTGGCCAGGCCGATCAACTGCTTGATGCCTTCGCGAACGATGGTGTGGTCTTCGGCTACCAGTACACGAATCACTTGCCCCTCCTCATTGATTACGACTGTCGGCGGTCCAGCGGCACGCGCACACTCAGGGTCGTGCCTTCACCCGGTTCACTCTCAAGGGATAACTCACCACCCATGATCAATACCCGCTCACGCATTCCGACGATCCCAAAGGACGCTGGCCTGCCAAGCGCGGCGACAAATCCTACACCGTCATCGCTGACCGTCAGACACAACTCGTCGCCTTCCAGCGCCAGCGTCAGTTCAACAGTATGCGCCTGGGCGTGGCGCATGACATTGGTCAGCGCTTCCTGAAGGATCCGGAACAGGCCGATAGCCTTGGCGTCGCTGAGCACCGGAAGATTGTCCGGCACTTGCACCAGACACGGGATCTGCGTGCGCGCCTCAAACCGTCGGGCCTGCCATTCGATGGCCGAGGCAATACCCGCATCGAGAATCGGTGGGCGCAATGCAGTCGCCACGTCGCGAACCAATTGGAAGAGTTGAGCGATCAGGCGCTTCATGCTGCCCAGGCGCTCGTTAAGGCCTGGATCGAGTTGCGCGTAAGCCAGTTCACACATGGAGGTTTCCAGCTTGAGCACGGTCAGCATCTGACCCAGCTCATCGTGAACTTCCCGGGCGATGCGCGCCTTTTCTTCTTCGCGCACGCTTTCCAGGTGCGCGGACAACTCACGCAGTTGTTCCCGGGAGCTGGCCAGTTCAAGCTCTATGCGCTTGCTCTCGCTGATGTCCCAGACAATACCGTCCCAGACATAGGCTCCGTCTTCCAGCCGGCGGGTGATGGCCTTGATTTCTGCCCAGCGCTGTTCGCCCTGGCGCGTGAGAATTCGACCTTGCCACGACCAGTCGCTGTCGGTATCCAGCGCATGATCCTGGGTCTGGTGATAGCTGGCCTTGTCATCCGGATGCACGAGGCTGCGCAGGCCTTTGTCGCGATGCGCCAGCGTGGCCGGCGAATAACCCACCAGGCTTTCGCTGCCTTCGCTGATGTAGGCAAAGTCGATCTGACCGGTCACCGGCGCCCGCTCCAGGCGGAATACCAGCCCCGGAACATTGGCGGCGATGCCTTGCAGCCGCGCCTCGCTTTCCTGCAAGGCGGCCAGGGCGCGGCGCCGCTCGGTGACGTCGTTGAGGTAAACCACCAGGTATTCGCCATCGCGAAAGCGCAGAAAGCTCAACGAGACATCGGCCGGCAGGATGCTGCCATCGGCCCGCACGCAATTGGATTCGAAACTTTGCGGGCCGTCTTCACTGGCCCGGGCGCGCTTCCACAGGTTCAGCCAACGGTCCATGTGCAGGCCAGGCTCGAAGTCGATCAGGGGTCGATCGATGATCCCTCCGGCCGGATAGCCCAGCATGCTTTCCGCCGCGCGGTTGGCGTAGCGCACGTGGCTGTCCCAGTTGACCCAGAGGATGCCGACAGTGCTCTGGTCGATGGAAAACTGGGTGAGCTGTAACGCCTCTTCGCTGGCGGCGCGCAAGGCGATGTCTTCCTGCGCGGCCAGCAGGCGTTGTTCCAGGTTGTGTTGCTGGCGACGCTGCCAGAACACGATGGCCATGCAACTTAACGTCAGCACAGCCAGTAACAGGCAGAGGTTCTGCCAAAAGCCCGGAGACTCGGAGAGCCGCGGATACTTGGGCTGCAGCCATTGATTGTGCAGTTGCTCCAGATCCTTGGCCGGGATCGCCCGCAATGCACTTTCGACGATGCCCGCCAGTTCCGGCTTGTCGCGGCGCGTGGCCACCCGCAGCAGCTGCGGCAGGCCGACATCCCCCACCACCACCAACCCCGCGAACTCCGTCTCGACCGACAAGCGTCCCAATTGCGCCTCATCAACCACCGCATAACCCGCCTGCTGGCCAGTCAGTAATTGCAATGCCTGACGCTCCATCGGGACGCCTTGCAGATTCAGGTGCGGATAGTTGCTACGCAGGTAATCGGCGATGGCGCTGGGCATGCGCACGGCGACGCGGGTCTGGCTATCGAGCTTTTCCAGCTCGACAGCGCCGGCGCTTTTCTGGTCGCTGACCACCAGTTGCGGCACTCGCATGTAAGGGTCGGAAAACTGCCAGAGGCGCAATCCGCCAGGGGTTTGGGTCAGCCCCGGGGCGATGTCGATTTCGCCCTCGCGTGCAGCCGCCTCCAGTTGTTCAAGGTCGGGAAAGTTACGCCAGCTCAGTTCGACGTTGAGGGTCTTTGCCAGCCACTTCATCAAGTCGACATTCACCCCGGACAGGCGCTGCAAGCGGCGATCATATTGCGCATAGGGCGCCTGCAACACCACGCCGACCCGCAACTCGTCCTGCTGCGCCAGCCAGTGTTGTTGTTTCGGGGTCAACTGGGCAACGTGCTCCGGGGGCATGGCCGCCGCCCAACCCATCAAGGGAAACCACAAACAGCCGATAACCCACAGGCAGCGTAAACGCATCATTGAACTCTCACACACTGACAAATACTGACCAACCCATTAGGCTGCCGGAACAACTTCTGGCCTGGAATATCCAATGCCCCCTGTCTACCGCCTGGCACTGCCAGCATTGTGCCTGTCGCTGATCCTGCCATGCGTTTTTTCCGTCGAGGCGGCCGACCCGGCGCCTGCAGCAGCAGAAAAAACCGCCGAAGAAAAACCACTCGAGCGTCAGCCGTTGCCTGAGCGTAGTAAGGAAGAAGCGACTGCACTTGAGCGAAAAATCCCGGCTCAGGAACAGCAACAACTGCAAGTGGGCGCCGACACGTTTCTGGCATTGTGGAAACCTGCCAATACCGCCGACCCCAAAGGTGCGGTGATTATCATCCCCGGCACCGGCGAAACCGTTGACTGGCCGCAAGCGGTTGGCCCTTTACGGCGCAAACTGCCGGACGCCGAGTGGAGCAGCCTGAGTATCACCTTGCCGGACCTGCAAAGCGATGCCATTGCGCCACGAGTCGTGGAAGCAGCGCCGGCTCCCAAGGCCCCCGAAACCGGCAGCAAAGACTCGACCACCGCGGCCCCCATCGAACAAGTGGCCGGTGGCGAGGCCGACGTGGCCGACAAGGCCATTGCCGAGACCACTGAGGAACAGTCCAAGGCAGATGCCGAGCGCATCTTCGCCCGGATCGACGCCGCGATCGCCTTCGCCGAACAGCAAAGCGCCCGCAGTATCGTGGTGTTGGGACATGGTTCCGGCGCCTATTGGGCCACGCGTTACCTGAGCGAGAAGCAGCCGTCGCAAGTCGAAAAACTGGTAATGGTTGCCGCCCGGACACCTGTGGCAGCCACGCCCGGGCTGGCAGAGCTGACCCCGCCCCTGAAACTGCCGACCGCGGATATTTTCTACAAGGACAAAGCGCTGGATCGCGACGCAGCACTGGAGCGCCTGCAGGCCAGCAAACGCCTGAAGTCATCGGCATTCAACCAGGTCGCACTCAAGGCGTTACCGGATACCAAGGCTGAACAGGAGCAATTGTTCCGTCGGGTGCGGGGTTGGTTGAATCCGCAGCCTGCGACAGACTGAAAGACTGTGTCGCCCTCATCGCGAGCAAGCTCGCTCCCACAGGATTAACGTCGTACACAATTTTTGTTATCGACATAAAACCTGTGGGAGCGAGCTTGCTCCGGGCGGCGTTCCGACGATAGGGTCATTACAGACGACACAAGCCTTTCCTGTTAGCGAAAATCCCGCCGCTCCCGAATCAGCGTGTAGGCGTTATGCAGCTCACGCGTTCGCTCGGTAGCCTCACGCACCTGCAACGCCGTCGCGCCACTGCCGGCAATCTTGTCCGGATGATGGCGACTGAGCAGACGCCGATAGGCACGCTTGATCTGCGCCGGTTCAGTGGTGGCCGACACCCCCAAAAGCCTTAACGCTTCCTGATAACTTGGCACGCTGCTGCCCAATGGCCGCTTCTGCGGCTCATAGTCATGGGCCAACGCCTGTACCTGGCGCGGCGTCCAGCCCAGCCACTGGCCCCATTGGCCGATCAACTCACGCTCACTGCTGCCGGCACGACCATCGGCCCAGACCATTCGCCAGCAGGCGCGCAACACGCCTTCCGCCGCATGGGGCTGGGCACTCAGGCGACGCAGATAACCACGTAGCCGGTCGCGGCCCGACTTGCCGCGATTGAACGCGGCTATCGCACGACGCCGGGCCGGCTCGGACATGTCCAGCGCACGCATTTCCGCTCGGGCCTGATCGATGTGCCCGGCCATCACCTGGCCGTCGCACTTGGCCAGGCGCCCCAACAGGACAAATAGCAATTCATCGTTACGCAACACCGGGCGACCGCCCAGCTTTTCCCACAAATGCCCCCAGCTCTGCAGGTGCAAGCGCCGGTCCAGCGCCTGCCCCAACAACGCGCCAAGCAAGGCCCCCGGAATACTGGCTATGGCAAAGCCTGCTCCGGCTCCAATCAGAGTCCCTGGCCACAACATGTCAGCGGCTCGCTTCGATTAATGTTTCAACTTCGGCCAGACGCTCGTGAGTGCCGACATCGACCCAGTGCCCATTCAGCTGTTCGCCAGTCACTTGACCGTCAGCCATGGCCTTGCGCAACAGCGGCGCGAGCTTGAAGGCCCCCGCGGTGCAACCGTCGAACAACTGCGGATGCAACACGGCGATGCCGCTGTAAGTCAGGGTGGCTGATTCCGGCTGACGGTCGTGCACCAGAGTTTCGACCAGGCAGAAGTCCCCGGCCGGATGATGGGGCGGGTTGCTGACCAGCACCAGGTGCGCCAGGCCGTTGATGGGTTGATGCAGCACGCTGAAGTCGTAATCGGTCCAGATGTCACCATTGACCACCACAAACGCTTCATCCCCCAGCAACGGCAATGCGCGGAAAATCCCGCCGCCGGTTTCCAGGGGCTCACCTTCCGCCGAGTACTGGATGCTCACGCCATAATTCGAACCATCGCCCAGATAGTCTTCGATCTGCTGACCGAGCCAGGCGTGATTGATCACGATGTCGGTGAACCCGGCCGCGGCCAGTGCTCGCAGGTGATATTCGATCAGCGGCACGCCGCCTGCACGAACCAGAGGTTTTGGCGTGGTCAGGGTCAGCGGGCGCATGCGCTCGCCTTTGCCCGCTGCCAGAATCATTGCCTTCATGCTTTCACTCCGGCGCGCAGACTGGCCAGCAACACATCCAGCTCGGCCAGTTCAGGACGGCGAGCGATCACCGCTTCTATGTACGCAAAGAAACGTGGCACATCGCCCAGATAACGCGGTTTGCCGTCGCGATGGCAGATGCGCGCAAAAATGCCGATGACTTTCAGATGGCGTTGCACACCCATCAAATCGCTGGCCCGCAGGAAGTCCTCGAACTCGGGTTGCACCGCAATGCCGAGGGCGCTTGCTTGCTGCCAGTAGTTTTCGAGCCAGCCATTCACGCGCGCCTCGGGCCAGCTGAGAAACGCATCCTTGAACAGGCAGGTCACATCGTAGGTCACCGGGCCGTACACCGCATCCTGGAAATCCAGCACACCGGGATTGGGCTCGCTGAGCATCAGGTTGCGCGGCATGTAGTCACGATGCACCAGGACTTTTGGCTGTGCCAGGGCACTGTCGATCAACAGTTCGCTGACCTGCTGCCAGAGCACTTGCTGCGCCGCGTCGAATTCGATGCCCAATTCGCGCTTCACGTACCACTCAGGGAACAGTTCCAGCTCACGACGCAGCAAGGCCACGTCATAGCTCGGCAATGGCGCAACCATCGGCAACTGCTGGAAAGCCAGCAACGCCTGCAGGGCATCCTTGAACAAATCGTCGGCGTTTTCGTTGTCGATGACGTCCAGATAGGTCTTGTTGCCCAGGTCATTGAGCAAAAGAAAACCGCGCTCGAGGTCTTCGGCATAAATTTTCGGCACATTTATTCCGGATTTGGCCAGCAAAAAGGCGATATCCACGAAGGGTTTGCAGTTTTCCTGGGGCGGCGGCGCGTCCATCACAATGAAACTTTTGCCACCGCCTTCCCAGCGAAAATACCGCCGAAAGCTCGCGTCGCTGCTGGCCGCAGTCAACGTGGCCGGGGGGACGGCGCCCCAGCCCTGCTCGGCAAAAAGGGTCGCCAATTGTTCATCGAGCCAAACATTCAGGTGTTGCAAGCGTACATCTTGATCAGGCATTGCAAGGGTCTCCGACGGCGCTAGCCGTCAAGCGGGTCATGCTTTATTATCCAGCATCTTTTTCAGACCATCGAGAGGCGTGCGGCCCACACCGCGGGCAGATGGCACGCAGGAAGCCCGGACTAATAAGATGGCATTGAAATCCCCCGCGTTTCGTAAAAAATTTCCGTTGTTGGTTACCGGCAGTTTGCTGGCGCTGCAACCCCTTGCCACTTCCTACGTGGTCGCCGCGGAACAGTTTGACTGCTCAGTCTCTGCTTCGGGTTCCTGGGACTGTGCACCAAAGTCGCCGGCGGCTGCATTGCCACCGCGTCCCGTTCATGATGGCAGCGCAACTTCCGCCACCGGCGAAGCCCCGGCCGAGAACGGTTCCAGCCAAGACACTGGCGCCAAGCCGGTGCTGGTCACCGAGTCCAAAGGCCGTGGCCTGAAGTCGCGTAGCGCAGACTACAGTCACCTCGACTGGGTTCCCCGCGAGCAGCTCACCGCCGCACAATTGGCCGAAACCGGTCCTTATTGCTCTGGTTCCTATATCGAACCGATTCGTCCTGGCATGGATGACAAGACGGATAAAAGTGACGCTCCAACCTTTATCGGCGCAAAAGCCTCCCGCTATAAGCAGGATGAGCAGGTCGCGACCCTGGCCGGCGACGTTGTCATGCGCCAGGGCAGCATGCAGGTCGAAGCCGACGAAGCCAACCTGTACCAGGCCGAGAGCCGTGGCGACCTGAACGGCAACGTGCGCATTCGCGACAACGGCGCACTGATCGTCGGCGACCACGCCGACGTGCAGCTCGACACCGGTGAAGCCAAGGTCGACAACGCCGAATACGTGATGCACAAATCCCGTATCCGCGGTAATGCGCTGTACGCCAAACGTGCCGAGAACGCGATCATCCGCCTCAAGGATGGTACGTACACCACGTGCGAACCGAACAGCAACGCCTGGCAGCTCAAGGGCAACAACATCACCCTGAACCCGGCCACCGGTTTCGGTACGGCGACCAACGTGACGCTGCGGGTCAAGGACATTCCGGTCCTGTACACGCCGTACATCTATTTCCCGATCGACGACCGTCGCCAGTCCGGCTTCCTGCCGCCGACCATTGGCACCGGCAGCGATACCGGCTTCATGCTGGTCACCCCGTACTACTTCAACCTGGCGCCGAACTACGATGCCACGTTGTACCCGCGCTACATGGAAAAGCACGGCTTGTTGATGGAAGGCGAATTCCGCTACCTGACCAAGTCCAGCGAAGGCCAGTTCGGCGCGGCGTACCTCAACGACGAAAGCGACGAGCGCGACAAACAGTCAGACGCCGAAAAAACCCGCTACATGTACAACTGGCAGCACAAGGGTGGTCTCGACTCGCGAGTGCTCACGCAAGTCGACTACACCAAGATCAGCGATCCGTATTACTTCCAGGATCTGCAGACCGACCAGATTGGCGTGAAAAGCCAGGACTACGTGAACCAGCAGGGCTCTGTCACCTATCGCGGCGACAGCTATACCGCTCGCGTAAATGCCCAGGCCTTTCAGCTGGCGACCGTTTCGAACATTACGCCGTACGACCGCCTGCCGCAGATAACCCTCGACGGTATGCTGCCTTATCATCCGGAAGGCCTGGATTTCACGTACAACACCGAAGTCGTACGGTTTGACCGGGATCTGCAGAACGGGGAATACTTTGACGAAGACGGCGTCGGCTCTCCCCGTCTTGATAACAACATTCAAGGTCTGGCTCGCGCCAATGGCGACCGACTCAACCTGGCTCCGGCTGTCAGCCTGCCATTGAACTGGACCTACGGCTTCCTGAAACCGACGCTCAAGTACCAGTACACCCAGTACCAACTGGATCTGGACAACACCGGTAAGGCGCAGATCGCCGCGCAAAGCGCAGAGCAGGACAAGCTCAGCGGGACCTTCGACAGCAACCAGAACCGCGGCGTGCCGATCGCCAGCATCGACAGCGGCCTATACTTCGATCGCAATACCCAGTATTTCGGCAAGAACTACCGCCAGACCCTCGAGCCGCGCCTGTTCTACCTGTACGTGCCTGAAGTCGACCAGGAAGACATCCCGGTATTCGACACCAGCGAAAACACCTTCAACTTTGCATCGCTGTTCCGTGACAACCGCTTCTCCGGTTCCGACCGTGTCGGCGACGAGAACAAATTGTCCCTGGGTGTGACCAGCCGCTGGATCGAAGACAACGGTTTCGAGCGTCAACGCATCAGTGTCGGCCAGGCCTTGTACTTCAAGGACCGTGAAGTCCAGTTGCCAGGCGTGAACTTCAACGACCGTGACGACGCCAAAGCCAGCGTTTCCCCATATGCACTGGAATACGAGTATCGCTGGAACCGCGACTGGCGTACCACGGCCGACTACAACTGGGACCCGGACAGCCGCAGCCCTCGTTCGGGCAGCGCGATGTTCCACTACCAGCCTGAAGACAACCCGAACAAGGTCGTCAACGTTGGCTATCGCTATCGTAACGACCAGGTGATCTACAACCAGAACACCGGTAAATGGCAGTTCGGCGGTGACTACGGCACCCCTGGCCAGCCTGGCTTCGTGAAGGATTACTACAAGATCCAGCAACACGACTTCTCGGTGATCTGGCCGATCGTGCCGCAATGGAGCGCTATCAGCCGTTGGCAGTATGACTACAACCGCAACCGTACCCTGGAAGCCTTCGGTGGTTTCGAGTACGACAGTTGCTGCTGGAAACTGCGCCTGATCAACCGCTACTTCGTTGATTATGACGAGTTCAGCCAGCAAGCACCGCAAAACGAAAAAGGCGACCATGGCGTCTTCCTCCAAATTGTTCTGAAGGGACTCGGCGGCCTCACCGGCGCCAAGGCAGAGAGCTTCCTCGACAAAGGCATTCAAGGTTATCGTGAACGTGAAGACCAAGCTTTCTGATTGTCTGCGCCCGCTGATGCTGGGCGCGCTGTTCCTGAGCACGGCGGCCAGTGCCGCCGTACAGTCCATCGATAAGGTGGTGGCCATCGTCGACAACGACGTGGTCATGCAGAGCCAACTGGACCAGCGCGTTCATGACGTTCAGCAAACCATTGCCAAGCGTGGCTCTGCCGTGCCGCCGGCCAGTGTGCTGGAGCAGCAGGTACTTGAGCGCCTGATCGTCGAAAACCTGCAATTGCAGATCGGCGATCGCTCCGGCATCCGCATTACCGATGAAGAGTTGAACCAGGCTGTCGGCACCATTGCCCAGCGCAACAACATGTCAGTCGAGCAGTTCCGCGCCGCCCTGACTCGCGACGGCCTGTCCTACGACGACGCGCGTGAGCAGATTCGCCGCGAAATGGTCATTAGCCGTGTGCGCCAGCGTCGGGTTGCCGAACGCATTCAGGTCTCCGAGCAGGAAGTGAAGAACTTCCTGGCGTCCGACTTGGGCAAAATGCAGCTGTCCGAAGAGTTCCACCTGGCCAACATCCTGATTCCTACGCCGGAAAGCGCCAACTCCGACGCGATTCAGAATGCAGCCAAACAGGCCAATGCGATTTACCAGCAACTCAAGCAAGGCGCTGACTTCGGTCAGTTGGCCATCGCCAAGTCCGCCAGCGAAACCGCACTGGAAGGTGGCGACATGGGCTGGCGTAAGGCCGCTCAACTGCCTCCGCCGTTCGATCGTCTGCTGAGCACCATGCCGGTGGGTGATGTCACCCAGCCAATGCGCACCCCGGGCGGTTTCATCATCCTGAAGATTCTCGACAAGCGTGGCGGCGAGACCCAGATGCGCGATGAAGTGCATGTTCGCCACATCCTGGTCAAACCGAGCCCGATCCGCGACGAAGCGAAAACCAAGGCCCTGGCCGAGTCGCTCTACAGCCGTATCGCAGCTGGTGAAGACTTCGGTGAGCTGGCGAAAAGCTACTCGGAAGACCCGGGTTCCGCCCTCAACGGCGGCGACCTGAACTGGATCGACCCGAACGCGCTGGTGCCCGAGTTCCGCGCAGTGATGGCCAAGACCCCGCAAGGTCAGCTGTCCAGGCCGTTCCAGACTCAATACGGCTGGCACGTCCTGGAAGTCCTTGGCCGTCGCGCCACCGACAGCACCTCACAGGCCCGCGAGCAACAGGCAATGACCGTTTTGCGTAACCGCAAATACGACGAAGAGCTGCAAACCTGGCTGCGTCAGATCCGTGATGAAGCGTACGTGGAAATCAAACTCCCTGGCGCCGACCAGGCAGCGCAGTGAAAACCCAACGTTTCGCGCTGACACCCGGTGAACCAGCCGGCATAGGTCCTGACCTGTGCCTGCTGCTCGCCTCCCAAGCCCAGCCCCACCCCCTGATTGCCATTACCAGCCGCGACCTGCTCACTGAGCGGGCCGCGCAACTGGGCGTGGCTGTCGACTTGCTGCCGGTAAAACCGGACAACTGGCCGGATGTACCCGCGCCGGCCAACAGCCTGTATGTCTGGGACACGCCGCTCAATGCCAAGGTCGTCGCCGGGCAACTGGACAAGGCCAACGCTGCCTTCGTTCTGGAAACCCTGACCCGCGCCGGCCAGGGCTGCCTGAGCGGGGATTTTGCCGGCATGATTACCGCGCCGGTGCACAAAGGTGTGATCAACGAATCCGGCATCGCCTTTTCCGGGCACACGGAATTTCTCGCCGACCTGACCCACACCGCGCAAGTGGTGATGATGCTGGCCACACGTGGCTTGCGCGTGGCCCTGGTGACCACTCACCTGCCCCTTCGCGAGATTGCCGATGCAATCACGCCGGAGCGCCTGGAACGCGTCACGCGAATCCTGCACGCCGACCTGCAAAACAAATTCGGCATCGCCCAGCCACGTATCCTGGTCTGCGGGCTCAACCCCCATGCTGGCGAAGGCGGACACCTGGGCCATGAAGAAATCGATATCATCGAACCCACATTAGAGCGCTTGCGCGGCGAGGGCATGGACCTTCGCGGCCCCCTGCCCGCCGACACTCTGTTTACCCCCAAATATCTGGAGCACTGCGATGCGGTGCTGGCGATGTACCACGACCAGGGCCTGCCGGTGCTGAAGTACAAAGGCTTTGGCGCAGCAGTCAACGTGACCCTCGGCTTGCCGATCATCCGCACCTCGGTCGACCACGGCACTGCCCTGGACCTGGCCGGCAGTGGAAAGATCGACACCGGCAGCCTGCAAGTCGCCCTGGAAACCGCCTACCAGATGGCCGAGACCCGTTTATGACCGAGCAATACCAACACAAGGCGCGCAAACGCTTTGGCCAGAACTTCCTGCACGATGCCGGCGTTATCGACCGTATCCTGCGTTCCATTCATGCCAAGGCAGAAGACCGCCTGCTGGAAATCGGCCCGGGCCAGGGCGCACTGACGCAAGGCCTGCTCAGCAGCGGCGCGCAACTCGACGTGGTGGAACTGGACAAGGACCTGATCCCGATCCTCAACCAGCAGTTTGCCGGCAGGAGCAACTTCAATCTGCATCAGGGCGATGCACTGAAGTTCGACTTCAACAGCCTGAATGCCGCGCCAGGTAGCCTGCGCGTGGTCGGCAACCTGCCGTACAACATCTCCACGCCACTGATTTTTCACCTGTTGCACAACTCGCACCTGATCCGCGACATGCACTTCATGCTGCAAAAGGAAGTGGTCGAGCGCCTGGCTGCCGGTCCTGGTGGAGGTGACTGGGGCCGCCTGTCGATCATGGTTCAGTACCACTGTCGGGTCGAGCACCTGTTCAACGTTGGCCCAGGCGCGTTCAACCCGCCACCGAAAGTCGACTCGGCCATCGTGCGCCTGGTGCCCCACGCGGTATTGCCGCACCCGGCCAAGGATCACCGCTTGCTGGAGCGCGTCGTGCGCGAAGCGTTCAACCAGCGCCGCAAAACCCTGCGCAACACCCTCAAGCTGCTGCTGAGCAATGCCGAAATCGAAGCCGCCGGCGTCGATGGCAGCCTGCGTCCCGAGCAACTCGACCTGGCCGCCTTCGTGCGTCTGGCCGACAAGCTCAGCGAGCAAGCGCCACAAACGCCAGTTGCAGTCTGACAGGCGATAAGCGCTATCGGGTAGGACACCACTCTGGTCTACTACCCGATACTTGGCCTAGACTGAACCCATCAGCTACGCCCCGCGTCCCGCTTCGTTTTTAAGGCCCCTTGCATGTCCGATCCTCGTTATCAGGTCGACGTCAGCGTCGTCACCCGCTATCTGGCAGAACAATCGCAACCCGAGCACGACCGCTTTGCCTTCGCCTACACCATCACCGTGCAAAACAACGGCGAAATGCCCGCCAAACTGCTTTCACGGCACTGGGTCATCACCGATGGTGACGGGCATGTCGAAGAAGTGCGCGGCGCAGGCGTGGTAGGTCAGCAGCCGTTGATCGACCCCGGCAAGAGCCACACCTACAGCAGCGGCACGGTCATGACCACCAAGGTCGGCACCATGCAAGGCACCTATCAGATGCTTTCCGACGACGGCAGACATTTCGATGCCATCATCGCGCCCTTCCGCCTGGCGGTGCCCGGAGCCCTGCACTGATGGCGACGTACGCGGTTGGTGACCTGCAAGGCTGCCTTCAAGCCCTGCAATGCCTGCTCAAACAAGTGGCGTTCGACCCACAACGGGATCGTCTGTGGCTGGTGGGCGACCTGGTCAACCGCGGCCCGCAGTCTCTGGAAACCTTGCGCTTCCTCTACGGCATTCGCGAATCGCTGGTGTGCGTGCTCGGCAACCACGACCTGCACCTGCTGGCGGCCGGACGCAACATCGAGCGCCTGAAGAAGGCCGATACCCTGCGCGAGATCGTTGAAGCGCCGGATTGCGCCGAACTGCTCGAATGGCTGCGCCAGCAAAAGCTCATGCACTACGACGAACAGCGCAACATTGCACTGGTCCATGCCGGCATTCCACCCCAGTGGTCGCTGCGCAAAGCCTTGAAGTGTGCTGCCGAAGTCGAGACTGCCTTGCGTGACGACAACCTGTTGCCGCCTTACCTCGATGGCATGTACGGCAACGATCCGGCGAAATGGGACAACGACCTCAAAGGCGTAACGCGCCTGCGGGCGATCACCAACTATTTCACGCGCATGCGTTTTTGCACCGCCGAAGGCAAACTCGACCTCAAGAGCAAGGAAGGCCTCGATACCGCGCCCGCCGGCTACAAGCCCTGGTTCCAGCACAAGGAGCGCAAGACCAGGGATGTGAAAATCATCTTCGGTCACTGGGCAGCACTGGAAGGCAAGTGCGACGAGCCGGGCATCTCGGCCCTCGACACCGGTTGCGTCTGGGGCGGCGCCCTGACCCTGATGAACGTCGACAGCGGTGAGCGCCTTTCCTGCAAATGCGACGAACACGGTCATGTCGTGCCGCCAGTCGCCTTATCCATTCCCCAAACATCGTCAGCCGGCGCCCCGCGCTAGACTGCCCATTCAGCCGAGCCACAGGAGCCCGCCATGAGCGAATTCAAACGTATCCCCCCGGAACAGGCCCAGGCCCTGCGCGAACAAGGCGCGGTGGTGGTCGACGTCCGCGACCCGGCCACTTTTGCCGCCCTGCACATCGCAGGCTCCAAGCATCTGGACAATCATTCCCTGCACGCTTTCATCCAGGGTGCCGACCTCGACGCACCGACCGTGGTGGTCTGCTATCACGGCAATTCCAGCCAGGGCGCGGCCGCCTACCTGATCAGCCAGGGCTTCTCCGACGTCTACAGCATGGATGGCGGATTTGAGTTGTGGCGTACGACGTATCCAGCAGAAACCGCACAAGGCACCTCCGAATAATTTTTTTGTAACGTTGCAGGCCCCGGCTCCCGCGGGCTGGCGCGGTGGCAGACGAACGGTCTGCCACAAACAATTTCGTATCTCGCCTTTACCTGCCGAATTCCCAACTATCCTTAAGCGCAGGCCATCCAAAACAGGGGAGAGCCGGTACACCGGCGCACGGGTCATCGGGAGTAGCTTTCGGGGCGGTAAGCCTTGAGGGAGTTCTGGGGGGTAAACAGCAACCGCCTGTTCGGTTGCTGCCAGCATCGACTGAGTGATCCGGCGTCGGCTCCACGTATCGAGCGAGGTGACGTCATGAGTATCTTTAGCCACTTCCAACAACGCTTCGAGTCCACACGCCAGGAAGAACTCTCTCTGCAAGAGTACCTGGAGCTGTGCAAAAAGGACCGCAGCGCCTACGTTTCCGCCGCCGAGCGTCTGCTGCTGGCCATCGGAGAACCGGAGCTGCTCGACACCTCGACCAACTCGAGACTGTCGCGAATCTTTTCCAACAAGGTGATCCGCCGCTATCCGGCCTTTGAAGACTTCCACGGGATGGAAGAATGCATCGACCAGATCGTATCGTATTTCCGCCACGCCGCTCAGGGCCTGGAAGAGAAGAAACAGATCCTCTACCTGCTTGGCCCCGTCGGTGGCGGTAAATCGTCCCTGGCCGAGAAGCTCAAGCAACTGATGGAAAAAATACCCTTCTATGCGATCAAGGGCTCGCCGGTTTTCGAATCACCCCTGGGTCTGTTCAACGCCACCGAAGATGGCGCGATCCTCGAGGAAGACTTCGGCATTCCACGGCGCTACCTCAACACCATCATGTCGCCATGGGCCACCAAACGCCTGGCCGAATTCGGTGGCGACATCAGCCAGTTCCGCGTGGTCAAACTCTATCCGTCGATCCTCAACCAGATCGCCGTGGCCAAGACCGAACCGGGCGATGAAAACAACCAGGACATCTCGGCACTGGTGGGTAAGGTCGATATCCGCAAACTGGAGGAATTCCCACAGAACGACGCCGATGCCTACAGCTACTCGGGCGCACTGTGCCGGTCCAACCAGGGTCTGATGGAATTCGTCGAAATGTTCAAGGCACCGATCAAGGTGCTGCACCCATTGCTGACGGCTACCCAGGAAGGCAACTACAACAGCACCGAAGGTCTTGGTGCGATTCCGTTCACCGGGATCCTGCTGGCCCACTCCAACGAATCGGAATGGCATACCTTCCGCAACAACAAGAACAACGAAGCCTTCATCGACCGGATCTACATCGTCAAAGTGCCGTACTGCCTGCGGGTCAGTGACGAAGTGAAGATCTACGACAAGCTGCTGTTCAACAGCTCGCTGGCCAAGGCTCATTGCGCGCCGGATACCCTGAAGATGCTGGCCCAGTTCACCGTGCTCTCGCGCCTCAAGGAGCCGGAAAACTCCAACATCTACTCGAAGATGCGCGTGTACGACGGCGAGAACCTCAAGGACACCGATCCGAAAGCCAAGTCGATCCAGGAATACCGCGACAACGCCGGTGTCGACGAAGGCATGAACGGTCTCTCCACCCGGTTCGCGTTCAAGATCCTGTCGAAGGTGTTCAACTTCGATCCGCACGAAATCGCCGCCAACCCGGTGCACTTGCTCTACGTGCTGGAACAACAGATCGAACAGGAACAGTTCCAGGCGGAGACCCGCGAACGCTATCTGCGTTTCCTCAAGGAGTACCTGGCACCGCGCTATATCGAATTCATCGGCAAGGAGATCCAGACCGCCTACCTCGAGTCCTACAGCGAGTACGGCCAGAACATCTTCGATCGCTATGTGCTGTACGCCGACTTCTGGATCCAGGACCAGGAATACCGCGACCCGGAAACCGGCGAGATCCTCAACCGCGTAGCGTTGAACGAAGAACTGGAGAAAATCGAGAAACCGGCCGGCATCAGCAATCCGAAGGATTTCCGCAACGAAATCGTCAACTTCGTCCTGCGTGCCCGGGCCAACAACAACGGCAAGAACCCGACCTGGCTCAGCTACGAAAAACTGCGGGTGGTCATCGAGAAGAAAATGTTCTCCAACACCGAGGACTTGCTGCCAGTCATCAGCTTCAATGCCAAGGCCAGCAAAGAGGACCAGCAAAAACACAACGACTTCGTCACACGGATGGTCGAGCGCGGTTACACCGACAAACAGGTACGACTGCTGTCCGAGTGGTACCTGCGAGTCAGAAAATCACAATAACCCGCTGCCGGTCAGACCGGTTGTCGTCAGCCAGAGACCTGTGTGGGCTTTTCTGTTACACAGGCCTCTGGGAGGTGTTCGAAAGTCGGTAGCGAGTTCAGGCAGCATCCAAAGCGCTTGGGGGAGCGTTCAATATCCCTCGGCTCTCGGTTCGATGCTGTATCACCGCTCGCCCCTTTCAGGACAGCTTCTAAGGAGCAGTCATGAGCTATGTGATCGACCGACGTCTCAATGGCAAGAACAAGAGCACGGTGAACCGTCAGCGGTTTCTGCGGCGTTACCGTGACCACATCAAAAAGGCTGTCGAAGAGGCGGTCAGCCGGCGCTCCATTACCGATATGGAACACGGCGAACAAATCAGCATTCCCGGCCGCGACATCGACGAGCCGGTGCTCCACCACGGTCGCGGCGGCAAGCAAACGGTCGTGCACCCGGGCAACAAGGAATTCACCAGCGGCGAACATATCGCCCGCCCACCGGGAGGCGGTGGCGGTAGAGGCCCCGGCAAGGCCGGTAATTCCGGCGAAGGGATGGACGAATTCGTCTTCCAGATCACCCAGGAAGAATTCCTCGAATTCATGTTCGAGGATCTCGAACTGCCCAACCTGGTCAAGCGCAACCTGACCGGCACCGATACCTTCAAGACCGTGCGGGCCGGGATCAGCAACGAGGGCAACCCGTCGCGGATCAACATCATCCGCACCCTGCGTTCAGCCCACGCCCGGCGAATCGCCCTGTCCGGCAGCAGCCGGGCAAAACTGCGCGAAGCCAAGGAAGAACTTCTGCGACTCAAGCAGGAAGAACCAGACAACTTCGGCGATATTCAGGAAATAGAAGCTGAAATCGAAAAACTCAGCGCGCGCATCCACCGCATACCGTTTCTCGACACATTCGACCTCAAGTACAACCTGCTCATCAAGCAACCCAACCCCAGTTCCAAGGCCGTGATGTTCTGCCTGATGGACGTGTCCGGCTCGATGACCCAGGCGACCAAGGACATCGCCAAGCGCTTCTTTATCCTGCTGTACCTGTTTCTCAAGCGGAACTACGAAAAGATCGACGTCGTGTTCATCCGCCATCACACCAGCGCCCGCGAAGTGGATGAGGAGGAATTTTTCTACTCCCGGGAAACCGGCGGCACCATCGTCTCCAGCGCCCTGAAACTGATGCAGGAGATCATGGCCGAGCGTTATCCGAGCAACGAGTGGAACATCTACGCCGCCCAGGCTTCCGACGGTGATAACTGGAACGACGACTCTCCGATCTGCCGCGACATCCTGATCAACCAGATCATGCCGTTCGTGCAGTACTACACTTACGTTGAGATCACCCCGCGCGAACACCAGGCCCTGTGGTTCGAGTACGAGCGCATCGCCGAAGCCTTTTCCGACACTTTTGCCCAGCAACAACTGGTCTCGGCCGGGGATATCTATCCGGTCTTCCGTGAACTCTTCCAGCGCAGGTTAGTGACATGACCGCCAAAGAGCAGAAACGCCAACCCATTTCCACCGGCTCCGAATGGACGTTCGAGCTGATCCAGGCCTACGACCGCGAAATCAGYCGTATTGCGGCTGGCTATGCACTCGATACGTACCCCAACCAGATCGAAGTGATCACCGCCGAGCAAATGATGGACGCCTACGCCTCGGTCGGTATGCCGCTGGGTTATCA
The DNA here is from genome assembly GCF_056402055.1 of Pseudomonas sp. P4_C4. NCBI lineage: Bacteria > Pseudomonadati > Pseudomonadota > Gammaproteobacteria > Pseudomonadales > Pseudomonadaceae > Pseudomonas > Pseudomonas sp. P4_C4. The sequence goes on from NZ_JBFUID010000004.1 coordinate 46,743, forward strand.
CCACTGGTCCTACGGCAAGCACTTCCTCAGCACCGAAAAGTCCTACACACGCGGCCAGATGGGCCTGGCGTACGAGATCGTGATCAACTCCGACCCGTGCATCGCCTACCTGATGGAAGAAAACACCATCTGCATGCAGGCGCTGGTGGTGGCCCATGCCTGCTACGGGCACAACAGCTTTTTCAAAGGCAATTACCTGTTCCGCACCTGGACCGACGCCAGTTCGATCATCGATTACCTGGTGTTTGCCAAGCAGTACATCATGCAATGCGAAGAGCGCCACGGTATCGACGCGGTCGAGGACCTGCTCGACTCCTGCCATGCACTGATGAACTATGGTGTCGACCGCTACAAACGCCCCTATCCGATCTCCGCGGAAGAAGAACGTCGCCGGCAAAAGGACCGGGAAGAACATCTACAGAAACAGATCAACGATCTGTGGCGCACCATTCCCAAGGGCGCGGACAAGTACAGCGACAAGGACAACGCACGCTTTCCCGCCGAACCTCAGGAAAACATCCTGTACTTCATCGAAAAACACGCGCCGCTGCTGGAGCCATGGCAGCGGGAAATCGTACGCATCGTGCGCAAGATCGCCCAGTATTTTTATCCACAGCGTCAGACCCAGGTGATGAATGAAGGTTGGGCCACGTTCTGGCACTACACCCTGATGAACGACCTGTACGACGAGGGCCTGGTCACCGACGGCTTCATGATGGAGTTCCTGACATCCCACACCAGCGTGGTCTTTCAGCCGGGCTTCGACAGCCCTTACTACAGCGGAATCAACCCCTACACTCTCGGGTTTGCCATGTACCGGGACATCCGGCGCATGTGCGAAGAACCCACCGAGGAAGATCGCCACTGGTTCCCGGAAATTGCTGGCACAGATTGGCTGGCAGCCATCAAGTTCGCCATGAGCAGCTTCAAGGATGAGAGCTTCATCCTGCAGTACCTGTCGCCCAAGGTGATCCGCGACCTGAAGCTGTTCAGCATTCTCGATGACGACCAGAAGGACGACCTGCTGGTGCCCGCCATTCACGACGAAGGAGGCTACCGCATCATCCGTGAAACTCTCGCGGCACAGTACAACCTGGGCAATCGCGAGCCCAACGTGCAGATCTATAGCATCGACCGGCGTGGTGACCGTTCTCTGACCCTGCGCCACCAACAGCACGACCGCAAACCGCTGGGAGAGTCCACCGAGGAAGTGCTCAAGCACTTGCACCGCCTCTGGGGTTTCGACATTCACCTGGAAACCCTGCAGGGCGATCAGGTCATGAAAACCCATCATGTGCCGCCCAGAAGCGAGCACAGCGAAGGCGATTACGGCCGCCTGGACCTGGCCGTCATCCATCTTTGATCCGGTTTGTGCCTCCGAAAGCTCGATGCAACGGTTATCCTGTCGAGCTAACGGAGGTTTTTTATGCGGATTTATAAAGTCGGTGGTGCGGTACGCGATCGCCTGCTGGGCAAACCGGTTACCGATATCGACTGGGTCGTGGTCGGCGCGACGACCGAAGAGATGCTCGCCAAGGGCTTTCGCCCGGTGGGCGCGGATTTCCCGGTGTTCCTTCATCCCAAAAGCGGTGAGGAATACGCCCTCGCCCGCACCGAGCGCAAAAGCGGGCGCGGATACGGCGGGTTCACTTTTCACGCCAGCCCTGAAGTCACCCTCGAAGAAGACCTGATCCGTCGCGACCTGACCATCAATGCCATGGCTGAAGACGATCAGCAGAACCTGACCGACCCGTACCACGGCCAGCGCGATCTCGAAGCACGCCTGCTTCGCCACGTTTCCCCGGCATTTGCCGAAGATCCGCTCCGGGTCCTGCGTGTTGCCCGCTTCGCGGCGCGCTACGCGACGCTGGGTTTTACCGTCGCCCCGGAAACCCTGGCGCTGATGCGCCAACTCAGCGAATCAGGCGAGCTTGAGGCGCTGACCCCGGAGCGCAGCTGGAAGGAAATTTCCCGCGCCCTGATGGAAGATCAGCCACAAGTGTTTGTTGAGGTTTTGCGCGCATGCGGCGCACTCAAGGTACTGATGCCCGAGGTCGACGCGCTGTTCGGCGTACCACAACCCCCGGCCCATCACCCGGAAATCGATACAGGCGCGCATACCCTGAGCGTGTTGCAGCAAGCGGCGTTGTACAAACAGCCGCTGACCGTGCGCTGGGCCTCCCTGCTGCATGACCTGGGCAAAGGCCTGACGCCAGAGAAAGAATGGCCGCGACACATTGCCCACGAGTGCAAAGGCCTGAAGCTGATCAAAGCGATCAACGAACGCTTCAAGGTGCCGAGAGACTGCCAGGAACTGGCGCTGCTGGTGGGCGAGTATCACACCCACGGGCATCGCGCCCTTGAGCTGAAGCCATCGACATTGCTGGAATTGCTGCAAAGCTTCGACATTTACCGTCGGCCACAGCGGTTCGAGGAGTTCATCGCGGCATGCGAGATGGATGCGCGGGGGCGCAAAGGGCTGGAAGAAAGAAGTTATCCACAGGCGGATTATTTGCGCGGCGCGGCAACCGCTGCTCGCAGCGTGGCGGTTCAGCCATTGCTGGAGCAAGGCTTCAAGGGACCAGAGCTGGGGGAGGCGATCAAGCGCGAGCGGCTAAAGGCACTGAAGGCTTACAAAGAAAAAACCTGACCAGGATAAAAGATCGCAGCCTTCGGCAGCTCCTACAGGACGCATCAATCCATGTAGGAGCTGCCGAAGGCTGCGATCTTTTTGCTTTGTAGGAGCTGCCGAAGGCTGCGATCTTTTTGCTTTACAGTAAATCAGAGGGTGTCAGCTGCTCACCACGCCATTCGAAAGCCACTGGCGCCAACACCTGATCAATCTGCGCTTCAGCCCACAAGGTCGCAAAGCTCTTGCCTGCGCCCGGGTGCACGCGATCCGGCGCTATCAACGACAACGGCCACAGAACGAACGCATTTTTCAGAATTTCTGCCCGCGGCAAGATCAGTCCATCGAAGTTGCCCACCAGATCACCGAACAACAACACGTCGATATCCAGCGGCAAACCTCGGCGATCCGGTGCGTAACGACCGTTATCCGCCTCGATGAACTTCAGTCGACGATCAAGCTCCATCAGCGGCAGATCGGTATACGCCGACACCACGAAATTGAAGAACGGCCCGCTCTTGATGCCCACCGGCTGGCTTTCGAACACCGCCGAACAGCGGATATCGACAAGGAATGTCGCCAATGCATCGAGCCCCGCCCGCAAATGGGCTTCACGCTCGATATTGCTACCGAGCCCGAGGTACACCTGAGTCAGCGACATCCGCGCTCGATCTCCACGCCCACGCCGCCGGTGGCGGCAGGAATCGCACCTGGCTTGGTCAGCTTGATGCGCATCCAGGTGATCTTGAATTCGCTCATCAGCACTTCAACCAGGCGCTCGGCAAAGGTTTCCACCAGCTGGAATTGCGCCTGCTCGGCAAACGCCTGGATGCGCGAAGAAACACTGGCGTAGTCGAGCGCCAGGGTCAGGTCATCACCGGCTGCGGCCGGGCGATTATCCCAGGCGAAGCTCAGGTCAAGACGCAAGCACTGTCGGATGCCTCGTTCCCAATCGTAGGCACCAATCACCGTGTCGACTTCCAGGCCCTCGATAAACACTCTGTCCAAGCACTTCTCTCCGCTACACGACAAGGGCGCAATGCGCCGTTAGAATCAGGGCTTCCTCGCCCGGAATAGTTAGCATGTTTTGGTTATTGGCGATCCTCGCCTACCTGCTCGGCTCTCTGTCCTTTGCCATTTTGCTCAGCCGCCTGACCGGCAACCCCGATCCGCGAATGAGTGGCTCGGGCAATGCCGGTGCCACCAACATGTTGCGCCTGGCCGGCAAGAAACTCGCCATCCTGACCCTGCTCGGCGACCTTTGCAAAGGCCTGCTGCCGGTACTGATTGCGCGCCTTGCGGGCCTTTCGCAGCAGGAACAAGCCTGGATCGGCGTCTATGCCGTCATCGGCCATCTGTTTCCGTTGTACTTCCGCTTTCGCGGCGGCAAGGGTGTCGCCACCGCTGCGGGCATGTTGCTGGGATTGTACCCGCCCGCTGCCCTTCTGGCGGTCTGCGCCTGGCTCTTGACGTTCTACCTGACCCGCACCAGCTCCCTGGCCGCCCTCATCGCCACACCGCTGAGCCTGCCGTTGCTGGCCTGGCAAGAACCGGCCGCCCTGCTGCCCATGAGCGCGCTCACCGGGCTGATCGTCTGGCGTCATCGCGGCAATCTACGCGACCTGTTTGCCGGGCGCGAACGGCATTTCTAGCAGCCGGACATGAGCGCCGCTCATCACAATGCGGACAACTGCTCCATCGGCCAGCGTGCCTGCACGCTGATCGCCAGGCTTTCCTGCTGACCGGCCTGCAAGCGCTGGCAGCCAGCAAAGGCGATCATCGCGCCGTTATCGGTGCAAAACTGCGGACGGGCATAAAACACATCACCCTTCATGTCGCCGAGCATTTTCTCCAGGGAAGTGCGCAACGCCTTGTTGGCACTGACGCCCCCTGCAATCACCAGGCGCTTCATGCCGGCGGCCTTCAGGGCACGCTTGCACTTGATGGTCAAAGTCTCCACCACGGCCTGCTGGAATGCCAGCGCGATGTCGCAACGGGTTTGTTCGCTGTCGTCCCCGGCGCTGACGCACTGTTGCCAGGTATTCAGTGCGAAGGTTTTCAAGCCACTGAAGCTGAAATCCAGGCCCGGGCGGTCGCACATTGGACGCGGGAAGACGAAACGTCCTGCAACACCCAGTTCTGCAAGGCGAGCGATCTCCGGTCCGCCGGGATAATTGAGGCCCATCATCTTGGCCGTCTTGTCGAAGGCCTCGCCAGCGGCGTCATCCAGGGTCTCGCCCAAGAGCGTGTACTGACCAATTCCGTCGACCTGAACCAGTTGCGTATGACCACCCGACACCAACAAAGCGACGAACGGAAACTCCGGAGGTTGCGGCTCCAGCATCGGCGCCAGCAAATGGCCTTCCATGTGATGCACGCCAAGAGCCGGAATGCCCCAGGCAAAGGCCAGCGCCTGAGCGCAAGAAGCCCCTACCAACAAGGCACCGACCAGGCCAGGACCCGCGGTGTAGGCGATCGCATCGATCTCGGTCGGCACGCAGTCGGCCTCAGCCAGCACCTGACGAATCAAGGGCAGCATGCGTTTGACGTGATCGCGCGAAGCCAGCTCCGGCACCACGCCACCATAGGCGCGGTGCAGGTCGATCTGACTGAACAATGCGTCGGCCAGCAGGCCGCGCTCACTGTCATATAATGCGACACCGGTTTCGTCGCAGGAGGTTTCTAATCCCAGTACTAGCATGGGTTTGCGCCTTGTTTAGGCTGAATTCGAAGGCGCGCATAATAGTCGTCGCGTGATGCCCCGACCAGCGGTTTTCGATCAGAGGCTTTGCATTCCGAGCGTTGAGGGGTTAACATCCGCAACCCTTAAAAACCGACGTCTTCAAGTGCTCTTTTGCCGCGAGGATGTTGACCCCGGTAATGAATGAAGGTAGCTCTGGATGCCAGCCGTCAAAGTAAAAGAGAACGAACCCTTCGACGTAGCTCTGCGTCGTTTCAAGCGCTCCTGCGAAAAAGCCGGTGTACTGGCTGAAGTTCGTAGCCGCGAATTTTACGAGAAGCCAACTTCTGAGCGTAAGCGCAAAGCAGCAGCCGCTGTTAAGCGTCACGCCAAGAAAGTTCAGCGCGAACAGCGCCGCGCCGTTCGTCTGTACTAATACACAGACGATCGTAGCAAGCTTCTGCCAAGCCCGGCCCTCAGCCGGGCTTATGGCATTTGCGTAAAACGCTTGATGCTTCACTGTCAAAGCCGCAGACGCGACCGAGACAAATCTGCTTCACCGCGTCAGACCTGGCTCTTTTGCCAGCGGTGCACGTCTTTTCTGACGAGCCTTTCAAGGCTACTGACGAGCACACCCACTGATTCCTCTCACGACGATCAGCCCAAGGCACCTGCTTGCGTGCCAGATGATGAGCTATCCGGGGCCTATGATTGGCCACAGCGGATTCAGCGCAACACATTCAAACAGTCGAATACTGATTAGCATTAACGTCAGTGGATTTTCGGCAGATACACTTCCCGACAGCGATTACGCAGACGACACTGGTCGAGCCGCACACTTTGCGCGCCTCAAACAATGACCGCGTTCGATCGCCGCACGTTTCGGGTTCCTTTCAGCGCAGATGACGAGAACGCCATGGCCGGGTTAATTCCCCAGAGCTTCATTGACGACCTTCTGAACCGCACCGACATCGTCGATGTGGTCAGCTCGCGCCTGCAATTGAAAAAGGCCGGCAAGAACCACACCGCCTGCTGCCCGTTCCACAAGGAAAAGACTCCATCGTTCAGCGTCAGCCCCGACAAGCAGTTCTATTACTGCTTCGGTTGCGGCGCTGGCGGCAACGCCCTCGGCTTCATCATGGACCACGACAACCTGGATTTCGTCCAGGCCGTCGAAGAGCTGGCCAAAGCCGCCGGCATGGAAATCCCCCGCGAAGAAAGCGGCCGCCCGCACAAACCGCGACAGCCGACCGATTCGCCGCTGTATCCACTACTCAGCGCCGCTGCCGACTTTTATCGCCAGGCCCTGAAAAGTCATCCATCGCGCAAGGCCGCCGTGGATTACCTGAAAGGTCGCGGGCTGACCGGCGAAATCGCCCGGGACTTCGGCCTCGGCTTTGCTCCACCCGGCTGGGACAACCTGTTCAAGCACTTGAGCAGCGATACCCTGCAACAAAAAGCCATGATCGATGCCGGCCTGCTGATCGAAAACGCCGAAAGCGGTAAACGTTACGACCGCTTCCGCGACCGCGTGATGTTTCCGATCCGCGACAGTCGCGGGCGCGTCATCGCCTTCGGCGGCCGGGTATTGGGCGACGACAAGCCGAAGTACCTGAACTCCCCGGAAACCCCTGTTTTCCATAAAGGCCAGGAACTCTACGGCCTGTACGAAGCGCGCAAGACCAACCGCAACCTCGACGAGATCATCGTCGTCGAGGGCTACATGGACGTCATAGCCCTGGCCCAGCAAGGCCTGCGCAATGCCGTTGCGACCCTGGGCACCGCTACTAGCGAGGAACACCTCAAGCGGCTGTTTCGCGTCGTGCCCAGCGTGCTGTTCTGCTTCGACGGCGATCAGGCCGGCCGCAATGCGGCATGGCGGGCGCTGGAGGCGACACTTTCGAGCCTGCAGGACGGTCGTCGCGCACGCTTTCTGTTCCTGCCCGAAGGCGAAGACCCGGACACCCTGGTCCGCTCCGAAGGCACCGATGCCTTCCGCGCACGGATCAACCAGCACGCGCAGCCTCTGGCCGATTATTTCTTCCAGCAGCTGACGGAAGAAGCCGACCCGCGCTCGCTCGAGGGCAAGGCCCACATGGCCACCCTCGCCGCGCCACTGATCGACAAAGTCCCCGGTGCCAACCTGCGCACCTTGATGCGTCAGCGCCTGAGCGAAATCACCGGCCTTAGCGGCGAAGCGGTGAGCCAGCTGGCACAAAGCGCCCCGCAAGAAGCACCGCCGGCCTACGACCCGGGCATCGATTACGACGCAATGCCCGATTACAGCGACTATCATCAGCCGCAGGCACAGGAAATGTATGTGCCGCAGCAAGAATGGACGCCGAAGAAGCCCGGTGCAGGAGGCAAGAAATGGGACAAGAAACCATGGGACAAGAATGGCAAGCGAGGCGGTGATCGCGATCAACCCCGCGCGCCACGGGTGCCCGCCGCCGTAGAACCGCCAACCCTCGCCGCCTTGCGCACGTTGCTGCATCACCCGCAACTGGCGGAAAAAGTCGAGGATGCCGGGCACTTCGCCGCCGAAGATCACACCAACACACAATTGCTGGTGGCGCTGCTCGAAGCCGTGCAGAAGAATCCCAAGCTAAACTCAATTCAACTGATTGCGCGTTGGCACGGCACAGAACAAGGCCGTTTGCTCAGGGCGCTGGCCGAAAAGGAATGGCTGATTGACGGAGATAACCTTGAACAACAGTTTTTCGACACCATTACTAGCTTGTCAGCCCGCCAACGCGAGCGAAACCTGGAACAACTTCTGCGAAAAGCGCGTCAAAGCGAATTGACCAGCGAAGAGAAAAATCAACTGCGCGATCTCTTGAGTCGCAATGTTTCCGCAACAAACCCGACCTCAACTGGCGCGTGAGGTCATAGCTCAGGTATAATCCTCGGCTTGTTTTTTGCCCGCCAAGACCTTCAGTGGATAGGGTGTTATGTCCGGAAAAGCGCAACAGCAGTCTCGTATCAAAGAGTTGATCACACTTGGTCGTGAGCAGGGCTACCTGACTTACGCGGAGGTCAACGACCACCTGCCGGAGGATATTTCAGATCCGGAACAGGTGGAAGACATCATCCGCATGATCAACGACATGGGGATCAACGTGTTCGAGGTTGCGCCAGATAAGGATTCCCTTATGCTGGCCGACGCCGATACCGACGAAGCCGCAGCCGAAGAGGCCGCTGCAGCGTTGGCTGCGGTCGAGACCGACATTGGTCGCACTACCGACCCGGTGCGCATGTACATGCGCGAAATGGGTACGGTGGAGCTCCTCACACGTGAAGGCGAAATCGAAATCGCCAAGCGTATTGAAGAGGGCATCCGTGAGGTGATGAGCGCAATCGCGCACTTCCCTGGCACGGTTGATCATATTCTCTCCGAGTACACCCGCGTCACCACCGAAGGTGGCCGCCTGTCCGACGTCCTGAGCGGTTATATCGACCCGGACGACGGCATCGCGCCGCCTGCAGCAGAAGTGCCGCCGCCAATTGACGCGAAAGCTGTCAAGGCGGATGACGATTCCGACGACGAAGACGGTGAAGCCTCGGATGACGAGGAAGAAGCCGAAAGCGGTCCGGATCCGGTCATCGCTGCACAGCGCTTTGGCGCTGTTGCCGATCAGATGGAAATCACCCGCAAGGCGCTGAAAAAGCACGGTCGCAACAACAAGGCAGCAATTGCCGAGCTGTTGGCCCTGGCCGAGCTGTTCATGCCGATCAAATTGGTGCCGAAGCAATTCGAAGGCCTGGTCGAGCGTGTTCGCAGTGCCCTGGATCGCCTGCGTCAGCAAGAGCGCGCAATCATGCAGCTCTGCGTTCGTGATGCACGCATGCCGCGTGCCGACTTCCTGCGCCAGTTCCCGGGCAACGAAGTCGACGAAAGCTGGAGTGACGCCCTGGCCAAAGGCAAAGGCAAATACGCTGAAGCCATTGGTCGTCTGCAGCCGGATATCATCCGTTGCCAGCAGAAGCTGACCGCGCTGGAAACCGAAACCGGTTTGACCATCGCCGAGATCAAGGACATCAACCGTCGCATGTCGATCGGTGAGGCCAAGGCCCGCCGCGCGAAGAAAGAGATGGTTGAAGCCAACTTGCGTCTGGTGATCTCCATCGCCAAGAAGTACACCAACCGCGGCCTGCAATTCCTCGATCTGATCCAGGAAGGCAACATCGGCTTGATGAAAGCAGTAGACAAGTTCGAATACCGTCGCGGCTACAAGTTCTCGACTTATGCCACCTGGTGGATCCGTCAGGCGATCACTCGCTCGATCGCCGACCAGGCCCGCACCATCCGTATTCCGGTGCACATGATCGAGACGATCAACAAGCTCAACCGTATTTCCCGGCAGATGCTGCAGGAAATGGGTCGCGAACCGACCCCGGAAGAGCTGGGCGAACGCATGGAAATGCCTGAGGACAAGATCCGCAAGGTATTGAAGATCGCTAAAGAGCCGATCTCCATGGAAACCCCGATCGGTGATGACGAAGATTCTCATCTGGGTGACTTCATCGAAGACTCGACCATGCAGTCGCCAATCGATGTCGCCACTGTTGAGAGCCTTAAAGAAGCGACTCGCGAAGTCCTGTCCGGCCTCACTGCCCGTGAAGCCAAGGTTCTGCGCATGCGCTTCGGTATCGACATGAATACCGACCACACCCTCGAGGAGGTTGGTAAGCAGTTCGACGTGACCCGTGAACGGATTCGTCAGATCGAAGCCAAGGCGCTGCGCAAGCTGCGCCACCCGACGAGAAGCGAGCATCTGCGCTCCTTCCTCGACGAGTGATCACAGAACCCCCGGCCCAGGCCGGGGGTTTTGCTTTGTACAGATTAAATCTCCCTGCTTCCCCCCTCCTCCCTGTAGCCGTCTACACTCGAAACATTCCCCCGAGCCATAACGAGACCGTTATGCCCAGACTGCCGACCGTGTTTTTTTTGCTGTCGCTGATGACCTGGACCGCAACGGCTGGCGCGCTGACTCTCACTGACGATGAACGTAGCTGGCTGGCGGCTCACCCGGAATTGCGCCTGGGTGTCGATGCGTCGTGGCCGCCCTTCGAGTTTCGTGACGATGGGGGCCGCTACCAGGGCCTTGCCGCGGATTACATCGAGGTCATCCGCAAAAGGCTGGCAACCCGGCTCACGCCCATCGAGCCGGTGAGCTGGACCGCCGTCCTGGAACAAGCCAAAAAGGGCAAACTGGACCTGCTGCCGGGCATCATGTCGACCCCGGAACGCCAGAAATACCTGTCGTTCACTCGCCCCTATCTGGATTTTCCGATTGTCATCCTGGCCCATGTCGGCGGCCCCCAGCCACATAACCTGCAAGACTTGTACGGCCTGAAAATCGCCGTGGTGGAAAACTACGCCCCCCACGAGCTGCTGCGCAGCCACCATCCCGACTTGAACCTGGTGGCGGTGCCCAACGTCAGCTCGGCGCTACAGGCGCTGGCCACCGACGAAGTGGACGCCGTGGTGGGCGATCTGGCTTCCAGCGTCTGGGGACTGCGCCAACTCAAGCTCGATGGGTTGTATGTCAGCGGTGAAACCCCCTATCGCTATCAACTGGCCATGGCTGTACCCCGCGACAACAAGATGCTGGTCGGCATTCTCGACAAAGTCCTGGCAGACATGAGCCCCGCTGAAATCAGCGCCATTCAGGAGCATTGGGTCGGCAACGTCCTCGATCATCGAACGTTCTGGAATGACCTGCTGGTGTATGGCCTGCCCGGATTGCTGCTGCTGACTACCGTGCTGGCGGTGGTTATCCGCATCAACCGCCGCCTGAGCTCGGAAATCGCCCGCCGGGTCAACCTTGAACAGGAACTGCGCAGCAGCGAATACCACTACCGCGGCCTGGTGGAGAGCCTGTCGGCCATCGCCTGGGAAGCAAAAGTCACCGACTTCACCTACAGCTATGTATCGCCCCACGCCGAAGACCTTCTCGGTTATCCCCTGTCCCATTGGCTGATTCCGGGTTTCTGGCGCAACATCATTCACCCCGCCGACCTGACCCGCGCCCAGACCTTCTGCGATCACGAAGTGCTGGCCGGGCGCGATCACCGCCTCGATTACCGGGTGATCACCGCCGATGGCCGCTGCCTGTGGGTGCGCGATATCGTCAGCCTGATCGAACACGGGCATGAGCCGGTGCTGCGCGGGTTGATGATCGATATCACCGACGCCAAGCGCACCGAGGAAGCGCTACGCCTGTCGGAGCAGAAATTCGCTTCCGTGTTCCAGCAATGCCCGGACATGCTGGTGATCGCGCGCCTGAGCGACGGCTGCCTGCTGGAAGTCAACGAAGCGTTCGAAGAACAGATCGGCCTCAAGGCCGAGGACGTCATTGGCCAGACCGCCACCAACCTGAACATCTGGGGGATTCCCGGTGTTGGGCCAGGCCTGTTGCAACGCTTGCAGGCCGGCAGCATCCGCAACCTGGAGATGCCCTTTCGTCGCAGCAACGGCCAGGTGTTTACCGGCCTGATCTCTGCCGAACCGTTCAACCTCGACATGACACCGGCGCTGGTGGTCGTAGTGCGGGACATCACCCAGCTCAAGGAAACCCAGCAACAGCTGCAAACTTCCGAAGAAAAATTCGCCAAGGCCTTCCACGCCTCTCCCGACGGTTTGCTGCTGTCTCGGCAAAGTGATGGCTTGCTGCTGGAGGTCAACGATGGTTTTAGCCGCATCACCGGGTTCAACAGTGCCATGTCGGTGGATCGTTCGGCGCTGGACCTGGGAATCTGGGTCAACCTCAATGAACGCAAGCAAATGCTCGACCTGCTGCACCGCGACGGCTTTGTCCGCGACTTCAGCTGCCATATCCGCCGCAGCGACGGGCAGATCCGCCTCTGTGAAGTGTCCAGCCGTCCGCTGCCGATTGGCGATGAAGACTGCATGCTGACCATCGCCCGGGACATCACCGAGCGGCACCTGATGCAGGAAAAACTGCAACAGGCCGCCACTGTGTTCGAAAGCACTGCCGAAGGCGTGTTGATCACCGATACCCAACAGCACATCAGCGCGGTCAACCGTGCGTTCACCGAAATCACCGGTTACAGCGAAAACGAAGCCCTGGGCCACACGCCACGCCTGCTCGCCTCAGGCCTGCATGACAGCGCGTTCTACGCGGCCATGTGGCATCAATTGACCGCCGAAGGTCATTGGCAGGGCGAGATTTCCAATCGGCGCAAGAATGGCGAGCTGTACCCGAGCTGGCTGACTATCAGCGCCGTGCGCAACCGCGACAAGTTCATCACCCACTTTGTCGCGGTGTTCGCCGACATTTCCAGTCTCAAACATGCCCAGGCCAAACTCGACTACCAGGCGCACCACGACCCACTGACCGGCCTGCCGAACCGCACGCTGTTCGAAAGCCGCCTGCTGACGGCGCTCAACAACCAACAGGAAAACGGCGGCCAGGGCGCCGTGCTGTTCCTCGACCTTGACCGCTTCAAGCACATCAACGACAGCCTCGGCCACCCGGTCGGCGACCTGCTGCTCAAGGGTATTGCCGTACGTCTCAAGGAGCAGTTGCGTGACATCGACACCGTGGCGCGCCTGGGTGGTGACGAATTCATCATTCTATTGCCGGGCCTGCAACAATCCAGCGATGCCGACCACATCGCCACCAAATTGCTCAATTGTTTCGCCGCGCCGTTCCAGGCCGGCGAACACGAGTTTTTCATCAGCGCCAGTATCGGCACCAGCCTCTATCCGAAGGATGGCTGCGACGTTGCCACACTGATCAAGAACGCCGACGCCGCGATGTACCGCTCCAAGGCCAAGGGCCGCAACCGCGTCGAAAGCTACACCCGCGACCTCACCGCCCAGGCCAGCGAACGCGTGGCGCTGGAACACGAACTGCGCCGCGCCATCGAACGCAACGAGTTGCACCTGTGCTACCAACCGAAAATCAGCCTCGCGGACTACAGCCTGGTCGGCGCCGAAGCCCTGATCCGTTGGCGCCATCCGACCTTTGGCGACGTGCCGCGGGAACACTTCATCCCGTTGGCGGAAGAAAACGGCATGATCCTGCAAATCGGCGACTGGGTCCTGGAAACCGCCTGCCGGCAGATGGCCGAATGGCACCGGCTGTACGACAGTCCCGGCCCGCTGTCGGTCAACCTTGCCGGCGCCCAATTACGTCAACCCAATCTGCTGGGCCGTATCGAACAGTTGCTCAAGGACAACGGCCTCAACCCCGGTTTCCTGCAACTGGAAATCACCGAAAACTTCATCATGAGCCAGGCCGAAGAAGCGCTGGCGGTGCTGCATCAACTCAAAAAACTGGGCGTGCAACTGGCCATCGATGACTTCGGTACCGGTTACTCGTCCCTGAGCTACCTCAAGCGCCTGCCACTGGACATCCTCAAGATCGACCAGTCCTTCGTCCGCGGCCTGCCGGACGATCCCCACGATGCGGCGATCGTACGCGCCATCATCGCGCTCGGACGCAGCATGCCATTCACCGTGATTGCCGAAGGGGTCGAGACACTGGCGCAACAGCAATTCCTCGCTGCCGAGGGCTGTGAACAAATCCAGGGCTACATCGTCAGCCTGCCCCTGCCCCCCGACGAATTTGCCGCGACATTTCTTCGTACAAACGTAATGGCTTTTTCAGATGGCACAGCCGCGAAACCGTCGTTATAATCCGCGGCCTACTGAGGGCCTATAGCTCAGTTGGTTAGAGCAGAGGACTCATAATCCTTTGGTCCACGGTTCAAGTCCGTGTGGGCCCACCAAACAAGAAAGCCGCGCAATGCGCGGCTTTTTCGTGTCTGACGTTTAGTTTTGTTTACTTATGGTCTCGCTTTATCGGATGACGCCCGCAGACCTTGTAGGCAAACTCCGAATCTTGCTTTTGGGCACTTTGATGCCTTGTTGCGCTTTTCTTCGACGGGATAGTCTCTGGACGTCGCTGACCATTCAGCGATCGGGCTTGGAAACCCGTCGGATCAAAGCGCAGCAGTATCTACCACTACTCCAGTCGTTTTTTACGACTGCGAAACTGTGTTATGGCAGCTGTGCGTGGGACGCTTTCGGGCGTGCCGGTTTCCTTGATCCCCGGTTTTCCAACCTGCGTACAGCTGCCACCCATTCGCTTGGAAACGAACGTGGCCGCTCCTTGGATTAAGGAGTTACATCATGAGCAAACCCATTTCGTCCGATCCTTCACAACTGAAAACCGTCGGCTTCACCCCCTTCCTCTATCTCTCGGACCAACCCCTGTTCCACGTCTGCCGCAACGTCCCCATCGCCGACGCTCTGGCCCAAGCCTCTGACCTGCTGTTCCTCGCCAAGTCCCTCACCGTGGACGCCGCCTACGCCCAAGACTCCGACCGCCACGCCAGGGCCGCGCACTATCTAACGACGATGAGCAAAGCGGTGATTGATGATGTGGTGAAGGTGCTGACGCGAAGGCCTGTTCAATCGAGAACGGATGCAGATCAATAGAACACTGTTCACAGGACCGGAAAATTCCCAAAAAGGGACCGAGAATTCCCTTTTGGGGACTGATAGAGCCAGCCTCTTCGGGCTTTCGTTATTTCCAGTGCTGAACGACATCACTGCAACTGTCAGTTCAAACACGCAGCGAAGGGATAGCCTGGACTGCCCGCAGCCGCTCCAGCATCTGCCCCGTCAACACGACCTCATACATATCCGCCGCCCGCCCCCACTGCTCCACGATGACCATGCCGTCCACCAGCGCCCCCGCCAATTCGGCAATCGTCTCGGCCTGATCCTCTATGATTTTTTGCGTCCGATCCCACACCCGATCAGTCATCGCTTTGAGCTGYGCCGTTATGCGTTCAGACGACGCTGGATCGGTATCGGGACAGGCGATGTTGCGCAGCAGATGCTGAAGCTCCCTGATTTTTGCGTAATCCTGTTCCGCCCCCTGCTCGCCTTTGAGGATGGCGGCGGCTTTGGGCTTATCGACGCGTTTTGCGGCTGAAGGTTTTGATGGCAGGGTCTGCGCCATTGCGCCAGCCAGGAGCACCATCATCCGGGCTTCCAGATGTTCCTTCATGGCTTCCATCGACGAAATTGGGCGCACCAACGTAATCGAGGCCCCTCCCTGGTGCCGCAAATCCTTGGTCACTGTCAGCGTCACGCCGCCCGTTTCAAATCCCAGGGCGCGGGCYACCACGTAGTGCCCCATTTCGTGATGGGCGATCTGCAATGCACGGTCCCGTACAGCAGCAGGTAGCTTTGTTGTCATGTCCTTGGCCTCTCGCCCTCGACTGCATCAATCTTAGTCGTTTGCCCACTCTCTTTCGGCCACAAGCGTCGCGTCGAACGAGCCTGTAACATGCTGGACCATTGATTCACGCCTCTGGAGCCACGCCGTTGCCCGACACTCGCCCCCCTGTTCTCGATGAAATCGACCGCCAATTGATTGCCGCCCTACAGATCAACGCCCGCGAGAGCGTGGCCATGCTTGCCCGGCAACTGGGCATCGCCCGTACCACGGTCACTTCGCGCCTGGCGCGGCTGGAAAAGGCCAAAGTGATCACCGGCTACGGTGTGCGCCTCGGTCAGCGGGTGGTGGATGGCGGGTTGCAGGCGTATGTCGGGATCACTGTGCAACCGCGTTCCGGCAAGGAGGTGTTGCGACGCCTGAGCGCGATGGCGCAGGTGCAGCAGTTGTGTGCGGTGAGTGGTGAATTTGATTATGTGGCGTGGTTGCGCACCGATTCACCGGAGCAACTGGATCAATTGCTGGATCAGATTGGCAGCGTGGACGGGGTGGAGAAGACCACGACCTCGATCATCTTGAGCAGCAAGATTGATCGGGGGCAGCCGGTTTGAGATTCCAATTCAGGTTTAATGGGTGTCTGAACTGACGTCATCGCGAGCAGGCTCGCTCCTACAGTGGTCAGTGTGTATATCAAGTTAGTCATATCGACCAATAAAATGGCAAAATGACGACACTTTGCGTCTTATTAACGTGTTCTGTGCTCTCTAGAATGGCTGGCATCTTTTCCTATACTCAGATGCGCATTCCGCGTCGGGTCGCCAGCAAGGTCAGCCATGAACAAGAACAATCGCCATCCTGCAGACGGTAAGAAACCAGTCACCATTTTCGGCCCGGATTTTCCTTTCGCCTTCGACGACTGGATCGAACACCCGGCCGGGCTGGGCAGCATTCCTGAGCATAGTCACGGTGCCGAAGTGGCGATTGTCGGCGGCGGGATCGCCGGCCTGGTAGCGGCGTATGAGCTGATGAAGCTGGGCCTGAAACCGGTCGTCTACGAAGCTTCGAAAATGGGCGGCCGCCTGCGTTCCCAGGCGTTCAATGGCGCCGAAGGCATCGTTGCCGAACTGGGCGGGATGCGCTTCCCGGTGTCGTCCACCGCGTTTTATCACTACGTCGACAAACTGGGTCTGGAAACCAAACCTTTCCCTAACCCGCTGACGCCCGCGTCGGGCAGCACGGTGATCGACCTCGAAGGTCAGACCCATTACGCACAGAAGCTGTCGGACCTTCCTGCGCTGTTCCAGGAAGTGGCTGACGCCTGGGCCGATGCCCTGGAAGCCGGTTCGCAGTTCTCCGATATCCAGCAAGCCATTCGTGATCGTGATGTTCCACGCCTGAAAGAGCTGTGGAACACCCTGGTGCCGCTGTGGGACGACCGCACCTTCTACGATTTCGTCGCCACCTCCAAGGCCTTCGCCAAGCTCTCGTTCCATCACCGCGAAGTGTTCGGCCAGGTCGGTTTCGGTACCGGCGGCTGGGACTCGGACTTCCCCAACTCGATGCTGGAAATTTTCCGCGTGGTGATGACCAACTGCGACGACCATCAGCATCTGGTGGTCGGCGGTGTGGAACAGGTGCCACAGGGCATCTGGCGCCATGTGCCGGAACGTTGCGCGCATTGGCCGGCCGGCACCAGCCTCAGTTCCCTGCACAACGGCGCACCACGTACCGGTGTGAAGAAAATTGCCCACGCACCGGGCGGCCGTTTCGCCGTCACCGACAACTGGGGCGACACACGCGAATACGCCGCAGTGCTAACCACTTGCCAGAGCTGGCTGCTGACCACCCAGATCGAATGCGACGAAACCCTGTTCTCGCAAAAAATGTGGATGGCCCTGGACCGCACCCGCTACATGCAGTCGTCGAAGACTTTCGTGATGGTCGACCGCCCGTTCTGGAAAGACAAAGATCCGGAAACCGGCCGCGACCTGATGAGCATGACCCTCACCGATCGTTTGACCCGCGGCACTTATTTGTTCGACAACGGCGACGACAAACCGGGAGTGATTTGCCTGTCGTACTCGTGGATGAGCGACGCCCTGAAGATGCTGCCGCAGCCGGTGGAAAAACGCGTGAAGCTGGCGCTGGATGCGTTGAAGAAGATCTACCCGAAAGTCGACATCGCCGCGCGGATCATCGGCGATCCGATCACCGTGTCCTGGGAAGCCGACCCACATTTCCTCGGTGCATTCAAAGGCGCCCTGCCCGGCCATTACCGCTACAACCAGCGTATGTACGCACACTTCATGCAGGACGACATGCCAGCCGAACAACGCGGGATTTTCATCGCCGGCGACGATGTTTCGTGGACGCCGGCCTGGGTCGAAGGCGCGGTGCAGACGTCGCTCAATGCGGTGTGGGGCATCATGAAACACTTCGGCGGTGCAACTCACGCCGAGAATCCGGGTCCAGGAGATGTGTTCAACGAGATCGGACCGATCGCCCTGCCCGAGTAAGAGGAATCCGAAATGCGCGTAGCCCTTTACCAATGTCCACCGCTGCCTCTGGATGTCGCCGGCAACCTGCAACGCTTGCAGCAGCTTGCGCTGGAGGCAAAAGGCGCCGACCTGCTGGTGCTGCCGGAGATGTTCCTGACCGGCTACAACATCGGCGTCGATGCCGTCAGCGTGTTGGCGGAGGTGTACAACGGTGAGTCGGCGCAGCAGATCGCGCGCATTGCCAAGGCAGCCGGGATCGCCATCCTGTATGGCTACCCGGAGCGCACCGCCGACGGGCAGATCTACAACGCCGTGCAGTTGATCGATGCCAATGGCGAGCGCGTCTGCAACTACCGCAAAACTCACTTGTTCGGCGACCTCGATCACTCGATGTTCAGCGCCGGCTCAGACGAGTTTCCCATCGTTGAGCTCAACGGCTGGAAGCTCGGTTTCCTGATCTGCTACGACCTGGAATTTCCGGAAAATGCCCGACGCCTGGCCCTGGCCGGTGCCGAGCTGATCCTGGTGCCGACCGCCAACATGATTCCCTACGACTTCATCGCTGACGTCACCGTCCGCGCCCGGGCCTTTGAGAACCAGTGCTACGTGGCCTACGCCAACTACTGCGGCAGCGAAGGCGACATTCATTATTGCGGCCAGAGCAGCATCGCCGCACCGGATGGCAGCCGTATCGCCCAGGCGGGTCTGGATGAGGCGCTGATCGTCGGCGAGCTGGATCGCCAGTTGATGCTCGACTCCCGCGCCGCCAATCGCTATTTCCTCGATCGCCGCCCTGAGCTTTACGGCAACCTGAACAAGCGCTAGTCCACTGTAATCCGCTAGCATTGGCACTTCACTGTTCTGGAAGTGCCCATGCCCGCGCTGAATCAACCTCGCCCCCCTACGGAAACCCTGGCCAACGGCCTGCGGGTGACGCTGCGTCATGCCCCGAACCTGAAGCGTTGCGCGGCGGCGTTGCGCGTGGCTGCCGGCAGCCATGATGTGCCGCTGGCCTGGCCCGGTCTGGCGCATTTTCTTGAGCATTTGTTGTTTCTGGGGACTGAGCGATTTCCTGCGGGCCAAGGGCTGATGGCCTACGTCCAGGGGCATGGCGGGCAAGTGAATGCGCGGACCAGCGAACGCACCACGGACTACTTTTTTGAACTGCCACCCCAAGCGTTTACCGGTGGGCTTGAGCGTCTGTCAGACATGCTCGCCCATCCACGCATGAACCCGGACGATCAACAGCGGGAACGGGAAGTGCTGCAGGCGGAATTTATCGCCTGGTCGCAGGATCCGGTGGCGCAACAACAGCGGGCATTGTTCGATGGGCTTTCTGAGGCTCATCCGCTTCGAGGTTTCCATGCTGGCAATCGCGACAGCCTCCCGGTGTCGCAACCCGAATTTCAGCAGGTATTGCAGGATTTTTATCAGCGGTTTTACCAGACCGGGCAGATGACCTTGAGCCTGGCCGGGCCACAGAGCCTCGATGAACTAAGAGGTTTGGCCGAAACATTTGCCAGCGTCATTGCCGGCGGTGAAAAGGCCACGCAACAATCCCCGGCACCGCTGATGGCGACCTCAAACGCCAGTTATCAACAGGCTGGCGAGCGCCGACTGGATTTGCTGTTTGCCCTCGAAGCGCTACCCGACTCCGCCGCCGAAGCACTGGGTTTTCTGTGTCACTGGCTGAATGCCGAGAAACCGGGCGGTTTGCTGGCGGATTTGCGTGTGCGTGGATTGGCCGAAAAACTGAAGGCCGAGTCGCTGTATCAATTCGCCGGGCAAGCCTTGCTGCACTTGGCGTTCACATTGCCCGCCAACTCTTTGGCAACCGGGATTCGCGAGCGGCTGATGGATTGGCTGGGCTTCTTCGCCAGGCAAGACTGGAGCCGATTGCGCGAAGAATACGCAACCCTGCTCCAGCGCCAACAGCAAGTCAGCAGCGCCTTGCAACTGGCCCGACTGGACAGCGAACAACGCGAAGTCGGGTTATCTGACCAAGGCGTTACAGCCCTCAAGCAAGTCCTCAAACAAATCGGCGCTGTGGATAACTTCAGCGGCCGCTGGCAATTGCCAGCACCCAACCCGTTCTTGCCCTGCGAAGCACCGCCAGCCAACGCCGGATTGATTCGCGGCCAGACCAGCGCCCACCGTGGCCTGCGCACTTTTGCCCAGGATCGCTCGCGCAGCCGTCGTGAACGTTCGCCGATGCAATTCAGCCAGGCATGGCCGGACAACGGTGCTGAAGGTGCGATTTATCTGCGCTGGCGCCTAGGTTCGACTCCCGGCAGCCACCTTCAATCACAGCTGGAAAACCACCTGCAACCATTGCGCGAAGACGCGCGTCAGGCCGGCGTAGATGTTTCCTTCAGTGCGTCGGGCAACGAATGGCTGCTGAAACTGAGCGGGCTTCAGGAGCCGATGCCCGGCGTCCTGGAGCATGCGCTGAAAGAACTGACAAAACCTGATGCCGCTGTCTCACAAGCCGAATCGACCAGTGTTGCGTTGATACCGATTCGACAACTGCTCAAAACATTGCCCGATCACTGCCTCGAGCACAGCGCGAGCTCGGATGACCTGCAGCAACTCTGGTCGAGTGCGCGATGGGATGGGTTGGCCATCGGGTTATCGGCTCAGACTCAAGCGGCCATGGGCCTGGCCTTGAGCCGCATACCCGGCACGCCGGACAATCAACTGACGCAGCCCTCTTCGATCCTCGCACAGCATCTGTGGAGCACTGTCGATACCGCCTCCAGCGAGCACGCGTTGCTGCTGTTCTGTCCGACAGCCACCCAGGAAATGGCCGACGAAGCCGCGTGGCGTTTGCTCGCTCACCTCTCACAGACGCCGTTCTACCAGCGCCTGCGGGTGGAGCTGCAACTCGGCTATGCGGTGTTCAGCGCCCTGCGGCAGATTCACGGCCAAACCGGGCTGCTGTTCGGCGTGCAATCGCCAAGCGCTGCACCAACGGCGTTGCTGCAACACATCGAGCAATTCCTGAATCGATTGCCGGAGCTGATCCACGCGCTCGACGACACCACCTTCAATGCTCAACGCCAGGCTCTGGCGGATCAATTTTCCAGCGCCGCGCTCACCACGAGCCAAGCGGCCGAATTGCTTTGGCAGGGCAAGTTGGGCGGCCGCTCGTCGGATTATCTGACGCAATTACCCGAGGCAATCCTGCTGATCGACCGCGCCGAACTGCTGGCCGCCGCACAGCGATTGAATCAGGCCGAGGGCGGCTGGCTGAGCCTGGCCAACAGCCCTGCACCCGGCACTCCCTGGCGAGCGACAAAATGATCATTACCGGGGCTGTAAGGAGCTTTCTCAAAGTTTCACGGACAATCCCTTTGAAATTTTGAGTAACATTGCCACCTAACTATCTGGAACATCTCTGATTTGAGGTGGACTATACCTATAGATAGCGCTGTCCCACCCCACTTGAAGGAGTTCAATCTATGGCCTGGACCAAACCTGCCTACACCGACCTGCGTATCGGCTTTGAAGTCACCATGTACTTCGCCAGCCGCTAATCTGCCTTGGCGGACTGCAGCTAACGCCTCGGTTATCCCGAGGCGTTTTATTTTCAGCGTTGAAATGATGGAGCGTCCATGTTTGTCCAGATTCTAGGTTCCGCTGCCGGCGGCGGCTTCCCCCAGTGGAACTGCAACTGTGTGAACTGCGCAGGCTTTCGTGACGGCAGCCTGCGGGCCAAGGCGCGGACGCAATCGTCCATCGCGATTTCCGATGACGGCGTGAACTGGGTGCTGTGCAACACCTCCCCGGACATTCGCGCCCAACTCCAGAGCTTCGCCCCGATGCAGCCGGGCCGCGCCCTGCGCGATACCGGGATCGGCGCGATCATCCTGATGGACAGCCAGATCGACCACACCACCGGCCTGCTCATGCTGCGCGAGGGATGCCCGCATCAGGTCTGGTGTACCGACATGGTCCACGAGGACCTGAGCACTGGTTTCCCACTGTTCAACATGCTGACTCACTGGAACGGCGGGCTGAACTGGAACCGTATCGAACTCGATCAAAGCTTCACCATTCCCGCCTGCCCGAACCTGCGCTTCACCCCGCTGCCTTTGCGCAGTGCCGCGCCGCCGTACTCGCCGCACCGCTTCGACCCGCATCCGGGCGACAACATTGGCCTGATCGTCGAAGACCTCGGCACCGGCGGCAAGCTGTTCTATGCGCCGGGCCTGGGCAAGGTGGATGCAGAGCTTCTGGAAATCATGGCTGGCAGCGATTGCCTGCTGGTCGACGGCACGCTGTGGGATGACGATGAAATGCAGCGGCGTGGCGTAGGCACCCGCACCGGTCGCGAGATGGGCCACCTGGCGCAGAACGGCCCTGGCGGCATGCTCGAAGTGCTGGAACAACTGCCCGAGCAGCGCAAGGTGCTTATCCACATCAACAACACCAACCCGATTCTTGATGAGGACTCGCCGGAGCGCACGGAGCTGGATCGGCGCCAGGTGGAAGTGGCGTATGACGGCATGAGTATTGTTTTGTAAGTAGTCGAGACCGCTGCGCGGTCTATCGCGAGCAAGCTCGCTCCCACAGTTGACCGCATTCCCCTGTGGGAGCGAGCTTGCTCGCGATGAGGCCGGCACAAGCACTACACCTCTACGGTTGTTCCCCGGAGAACCGCAATGACCGACACCCCAATGTCCCCCGCCGAATTCGAAGCGGCCCTGCGCGCCAAGGGCGCCTATTACCACATCCATCACCCCTATCACGTGGCGATGTATGAAGGTCGGGCCACCCGCGAACAAATCCAGGGCTGGGTCGCCAACCGTTTCTACTATCAGGTGAACATCCCCCTGAAGGACGCGGCTATCCTCGCCAACTGCCCTGACCGCGAGATCCGCCGCGAGTGGATTCAGCGCCTGCTCGACCACGACGGTGCGCCCGGTGAAGACGGCGGCATCGAAGCCTGGCTGCGCCTGGGCCAGGCCGTGGGCCTCGACCCCGACCAACTGCGTTCCCAGGAGCTGGTGCTGCCCGGCGTACGCTTCGCCGTGGACGCCTATGTCAATTTCGCCCGCCGCGCCAGTTGGCAGGAAGCCGCGAGCAGCTCGCTGACCGAACTGTTCGCCCCGCAGATCCACCAATCGCGCCTGGACAGTTGGCCCCAGCATTACCCATGGATCGACCCGGCCGGCTACGAGTATTTCCGCACGCGCCTGGGTCAGGCACGGCGTGATGTCGAGCATGGTCTGGCGATCACGTTGCAGCACTACACTACTCGTGAAGGCCAGGAGCGCATGCTGGAAATTCTCCAGTTCAAACTGGACATTCTTTGGAGCATGCTCGATGCCATGAGCATGGCCTACGAACTGAAACGCCCGCCGTATCACAGCGTGACCGGAGAACGGGTCTGGCACAAAGGAATCACCTTATGAGTTTCGATCGCAGCAAGACCCCGACCTGGCGTCCCGGCTACCGTTTCCAGTACGAACCGGCACAAAAAGGCCACGTACTGCTGTACCCGGAAGGCATGATCAAGCTCAACGAAAGTGCCGCGCTGATCGGTGGTTTGATTGATGGTGAGCGAGACGTGGCAGCCATCATCGCCGAGCTCGACCAACAGTTCCCCGGCGTGCCCGAGCTTGGTGACGACATCGAGCAATTCATGGAGGTTGCCCGTGCGCAACACTGGATCGAACTTGCCTGATTCATCGGTGCAAGTGCCGCCCAAACCTGAAATCGGCTTGCCGCTGTGGCTGCTGGCCGAGCTGACGTACCGCTGCCCGCTGCAATGCCCGTACTGCTCCAATCCGCTGGATTTCGCCGAACAAGGCAAGGAGCTGAGCACCGAACAGTGGATCAAGGTGTTCCGCGAAGCGCGGGAAATGGGTGCCGCGCAACTGGGCTTTTCCGGTGGCGAGCCGCTGGTGCGCCAGGACCTTGCCGAGTTGATTGGTGAAGCCCGCAAACTGGGTTTCTACACCAACCTGATCACCTCCGGCATCGGCCTGACCGAGCAAAAAATCAGCGACTTCAAGAAGGCCGGTCTCGATCACATCCAGATCAGCTTCCAGGCCAGCGACGAACAGGTGAACAATCTGCTGGCCGGGTCGAAAAAGGCCTTTGCGCAGAAACTGGAAATGGCCCGGGCAGTGAAGGCCCACGGTTATCCGATGGTGCTGAATTTCGTGACCCATCGGCACAACATCGACCAGATCGACCGCATCATCGAGCTGTGCATCGCTCTGGAAGCGGACTTTGTCGAGCTCGCCACTTGCCAGTTCTACGGCTGGGCGCAACTCAATCGCGTTGGGCTATTGCCGACCAAAGAACAACTGGTGCGCGCCGAACGCATTACCAACGAATACCGCGCCAAACTCGAAGCCGAAGGGCATCCGTGCAAGTTGATTTTCGTCACCCCGGACTATTACGAAGAACGCCCAAAAGCCTGCATGAATGGCTGGGGCAGTATTTTTCTGACGGTCACCCCAGACGGAACCGCCTTGCCCTGCCACGGTGCCCGACAGATGCCGGTGCAGTTTCCCAACGTGCGCGACCACAGCATGCAACACATCTGGTACGACTCGTTCGGCTTCAACCGCTTTCGCGGTTATGACTGGATGCCCGAGCCGTGCCGCTCCTGTGACGAGAAAGAAAAAGACTTCGGCGGCTGCCGCTGCCAGGCGTTCATGCTCACCGGTGATGCCAGCAACGCCGACCCGGTGTGCAGCAAGTCGCCACAACACGGCGTGATCCTCAAGGCTCGCGAAGAAGCCGGGCACGCTACCCAGACCATCGACCAACTGGCCTTTCGCAATGAACGAAACTCACGCCTCATCGCCAAAAGCTGAACCTTTCAGCGCTGCCAAAGCCGTGGCCGCCGGTATCGACTTTGCCGAACTGCAGGTCGGTCGACAGGGCCTGTTCTGGAACGAGTACCGACCCGAAGACGCGGCGTGCCGGATCTGGCATTGGCGTGACGGTGCAGCGAAATGCCTGACGCCACTGGGGTTCAGCGTGCGCAGTCGGGTGTACGAATATGGCGGCGGCGCGTTTTGCCTGACGGACGACGGTATCGTTTTCGTCAACGAGGCAGACCAGCAACTGTATCGGCAATCACTGCAAGGCGAAGCGCCCGAAAGGCTGACGTCCAGTGCGTGCCGTTATGGTGATTTACAGTTCGCCAACGGGCAGGTGCTGGCGGTCGAGGAACTTCGCGATCAACACCGACTGGTGGCGATCGATCTGTTCGATGGCGCACGTCACCTGCTGGCCGAGGGTGCTGACTTCTACGCGGCACCGACGCTGAGCCCTGATGCCCGGCGCCTGGCCTGGATCGAATGGAGTCGTCCGGATCAGCCATGGACAACGACCCGCTTGATGGTTGCCGAACGCCTCGCCACTGGCGGGCTTGCCGAAGCTCGTTGTGTGGCGGGCGAAGGCGCGCAAGAGTCTGTGCAACAACCGCGGTTTGATGCCAACGGTCGCTTGTATTGCCTGACCGATCGCGCCGGTTTCTGGCAGCCATGGATGGAATCTGAAAAAGGCCTGAGCCCATTGCCAAGCGCCGCCGCCGACCATGGCCCCGCGCCCTGGCAACTCGGTGGCAGCACCTGGTTGCCGCTGGGCAACGACAGCTATCTGGCCAGTTGGACCGAAGGCGGGTTTGGCCGATTGGGCATAGGCGGCGATTCCAGCGCCGACTTCACCGGCGACTACAGCCGCTTCCGCCATCTCGCCGTGGATAAGCAGTTCATCTATTGCATCGCGGCGTCGCCCGTCAGTTCAACCGCCGTCATCGCCATCGACCGCCAGAGCCGGCAAGTGCAAGTGCTGGCCGGCGGCATCGCACCGCTTGCTCCCGAACAGATCAGCCGCCCGCAAACCTTGCGCTACCCAAGTGGCTCAGGCGAAGCACACGGCTTCTTCTACCCGGCGATGACCGGCGCGGCGAAACCGCCATTGGTGGTGTTCGTCCATGGTGGCCCGACTTCGGCGTGTTACCCGATGTTCGATCCGCGTATCCAGTATTGGGCACAGCGGGGCTTCGCTGTGGCCGACCTCAACTATCGCGGCAGCAGCGGTTATGGCAGGGACTATCGTCAGGCGCTGCATTTGAGCTGGGGTGATGTGGATGTCGAAGACGCTTGCGCGGTGGTCAGCCATCTCGCCGAACGTGGCTTGATCGATGGCGACAAAGCGTTCATCCGCGGCGGCAGTGCTGGCGGTTACACCACCCTTTGCGCCTTGGCATTTCACAACGTGTTCCGCGCCGGCGCCAGTCTGTATGGGGTCAGCGATCCGGTGGCGCTGGGGCGCACGACCCACAAATTCGAAAGTGATTATCTGGATTGGTTGATCGGCGATCCTCTGCGGGATGCCGAACGCTACGCGGCCCGCACGCCGCTGCTGCATACCGGCAACATCCGCGTGCCAGTGATCTTCTTTCAAGGAGAACTGGATGCCGTGGTCGTCCCGCAGCAGACCCGCGACATGGTCGCGGCGCTGCAGGACAACGGCATCCTGGTCGAAGCGCATTACTATGCAGACGAACGCCACGGTTTTCGCAAGGCCGGTAACCAGGCCCATGCGCTGGAGCAGGAGTGGTTGTTTTATCGGCGGGTGATGGAGCACGCCAGCTGAAATCGGCGGTATTCCAATCGCTGGCAAACCAGCTCCTACAGAACCGTGATCTCCCGTAGGAGCTGGCTTGCCAGCGAAAGCGATCTATCTAACGCCGCAAAAATTCAGCGCTTGGCGATGATGTACACCGCATGCACGATCCCCGGAATGTAACCGCACAACGTCAGCAGAATATTCAGCCAGAACGCCCCGCCGAATCCTACTTGCAGAAACACACCCAGTGGCGGCAACAGGATGGCGATGATGATGCGAATAAAGTCCATGGGACAGCTCCTGATTGGGGTGGACTCGTTCGAGCCCTACAGCTAATCGACCTGTGCCGTTTGTCAGGGTTCAGTCCCTCTATTCCCAAGCTCCGCCCCTTCGTTGAGTTTCGCAGACAAAAAAACGCCCCACGCCAAAAGTATCGGGCGTGGGGCGTGCGTATTACCGCGAGACGGTTCTGGAATGTGTGCAGGGCGCGTCTGATCAGACGGCAATCCCTTTGCGGCACTGCAATTGCGCGGTGCGTACTCGGGAGAAGGCGCGCGCCAGGCGCAGGAGCATTTCATCGATATTGGCGTTGCTGACATTCAGCGCTGGGGTAAAGCGCAGGCAGTCGGGTTGCGGGGCATTGAGCAGCAAGCCTTCGTACAGTGCGGCCTTGACCACCGCGTCAGCGGAATCGTCCGACAGCGTCAGCCCCCAAAGCAGCCCTTGTCCGCGCAACTCGCCGTGATCGTAACGATTGGCCAACCGCTCCAAGCCTTCACGCAGGTGTTGACCGGCTTCTGCGACGTGCTTGAGGAAAGCCTTGTCTTGCACGGTATCGAGCACCGAGAGTCCCGCCGCGGCCATCAACGCATTACCGTGATGAGTGCCTGTCACCTCGCCAATGTCGAAACAGCAAGCCTTGCCCCGCGCCAGCAGCGCGGCCAATGGCACGCCGCCGCCCAACCCTTTGCCGAGCACGACGATATCCGCCGTTACACCGAAGATCTGTTCCGCGAGCAAGGTGCCACAACGGCCGATGCCGGTTTGCACTTCGTCGAAGATCAGCAAAATGCCGAGTTCACGGCACAAGCGTTCGACGCCCTTGAGGTAGTGCGCGGTGGCCGGGATCACGCCGGCTTCGTTCTGGATCGGCTCGAGCATGATCGCTACGGTCCGTTCATCCACGGCCGCATGCAACGCTGGCAGGTCATTGAAAGGAACACGACTGAAGCCTGGCAATTGCGGCTCGAATCGGTTGGTCAGTGTCGAACTGTCCGACGCAGAAATCGTCCCCATGCTGCGGCCATGGCAACCGTTGTTGGCCACAATGATTCGCGACGCACCGCCGCGATGCTGTTGCCCCCATTTGCGCGCCAGTTTGATCGCCGCCTCACAGGCTTCGCTGCCGGTATTGAGCAGGTAGGCCTGATCACTGCCGGTGCTGGCACACAAACGTTCGGCGAGGCTGAGCATGCCGCGGTTGTGCAGGCCGAAACCCGGATTGATCAGCGACTGAGCCTGTGCAGTGATTGCGTTGACCAGAACCGAAGGACTATGACCAAGGCTGTTGGCCCCGCCGCCCTGGGAAAAATCCAGGTACGCACGGTCATCGCTGTCCCACAACCATGAACCCTGGCCACGCACAAACACCTGTTTCGGCCGCTCGACACTGGGCATCAAGTACTCGCTGGAAAGGTTATCGCCTTGGGATGGCAGGGAGGCGTCCATGACCAGATCATCAAGACTGGGAGGACTGCGGCGCAGACTGAACAGATTCATCTGAAAAAACCTCTGATGAGGTTTTTTGCCTTACCTATGTAAATACCATCGAAGCAAAGGGTATTCATCGCGCTCTGTGGCCCTGTAAGCCCTGTAAATGCGGTTAGACTAGGCTCAGGCGAGGTGTTCAGCCATTTCGATTTCCCAGCATTTTCGATAAGTATTACTTATGGATTTCAAACAACTGCGTTATTTCGTCGCGGTCTATGAAGAAGGCCACGTGGGCCGGGCCGCCGAGCGCCTGTCCATCTCCCAGCCGGCGCTGTCCCAGCAAATCCGCCACCTCGAGCAAAACCTCGATGTGGGCCTGTTCGAGCGCAGCAGCAAGCGCCTGTTGCCGACCCTCGCGGCCCACACGCTGTACAACCACGCCCTGCCTTTGCTCGATGGCCTGCAACGGGCACGGGAAGCGCTCGGCAACTTCAAAGGTCAGGCGCTACGCACCCTGGCCATCGGTGTATTGCAGACGGTGCATACCAGCCTCGTTCCGCAGATGCTCGAACGGGTGCGCAAGGCGCAGCCGCATCTGGTGGTGCAGATCTATGAACTGACCGGGCTGGAAATCGAGCGGCGACTGCTCAACGGTTCTCTGGATATCGGCATCGGCTACCTGCCGCCCCGCCAGCCTGGCTTGCATGGCGTGATGCTGTACGAAGATGAACTGACACTGGTCATCCCGGCAGAGCATCCGCTGCGTGAATTCAAGAAAGTGTCCATGAGTCAGGCCGCCGAACTGCCGATGTTGCTGCTGGGCGAGGAATTTCAGATCAGGCAGATCTGGCAGGCACAGCTGACAAGCCTGGGACGTCGCCCACAGGTGCAAGCCGAACTGAACAACATGGCCGGCATCCTCGACAGCCTGCCGCACACGCGCCTGGCGACGGTGCTGCCCGGACGCTCGCAAAAGATTCATGGCAACCACGAACTGCTGTGGAAACCCCTGAGCGAACCACGAGTGCCGCTGAAAGTCGGTTTGGTGTGTCGGGATGTGCAACGGCAGCAGGCCTCGCTGGCTTTGCTGCGGACATTGCTGGAAGAGGTGATAAACGGCCCGGATGGGCGCTTGAACAGCGCGCAGGCTCTGGATGGGCGGGGCTAGAAACTTTTCTTTGGGCAAAAGAAAACCCCGCCGAAGCGGGGCTTTGCAGACTGTTTCCCTGACATCCATTTCACTCCGCCGTCCTGGCAGAATCCTACGTGTCCCTGTTGTTGCTTTGCGCTTCCTGCGCTACGTCCATGAGAAGTAGATTAGCTGTGGATCCAATTTGTATCTATGGGAGAACAGCAGCACGTTATGTAAGAGAATGCTTACATAACGTTACTTCATCAGAATTGTCCTGCATCCAGCAGGAACAACGATTCGCTACCGGCCTTCACCGACGCGCTCAAGGAGTGAATGCGCGGCAGCAGGCGGGCAAAATAGAACCGCGCCGTGCCCAGTTTGCTGGCATAGAAATCGTCTTGCGCTTCCTTGCCGAAAGCCGCCTTGGCCATCAGAGCCCACATGTAGGCGTACGCCACGTAACCGAAAACCTGCAGATACTCGACCGACGCCGCGCCGATTTCGTTCGGATTGCTCTTCGCACGGTCAAGCAACCACGCGGTCAGTTCATCGAGGGTGGTCACTGCGTCGTTCAGTGGCTTGGTGAACTCGGCGAGGTCCGTGCTGGCGGTCGCCGTGAAGTGACGAATCTCGTCGGCGAACAGGTTGTAGAACGCCCCGCCGCTACCCACGATCTTGCGCCCGACCAGGTCCAGTGCCTGAATGCCGTTGGTGCCTTCATAGATCTGGGTGATGCGCACGTCGCGCACCAGTTGCTCCTGGCCCCACTCACGGATGTAACCGTGGCCGCCAAAGACTTGCTGGCCGTGTACGGTGGTTTCCAGGCCGAGGTCAGTCAGGAACGCCTTGGCCACCGGGGTGAGCAACGCAACCAGGTCTTCCGCACGCTTGCGGGTGGCGGCATCTTCGCTGAACTTGGCGGTGTCCAGTTGCATCGCCACGTAGGTGGAGAACGCACGACCACCTTCGTTCGAGGCCTTCATGGTCAGCAGCATGCGACGCACGTCCGGGTGGACGATGATCGGGTCAGCCACTTTGTCCTTGTTCTGCGCGCCAGTTGGCGCACGGCTTTGCAGACGGTCACGGGCGTATTCCACGGCGTTCTGGTACGAACGCTCGCCAGTGGCCAGGCCCTGGATACCGACGCCCAGTCGCTCGTAGTTCATCATGGTGAACATCGCCGCCAGGCCTTTGTTTGGCTCGCCGACCAGGTAACCCACGGCTTCATCGAAGTTCATCACGCAGGTCGCGGACGCCTGGATGCCCATCTTGTGCTCGATCGAACCGCAGTTGGCCGGGTTGCGCGCGCCCAGGCTGCCATCGGCATTGACCATGAACTTGGGTACCAGGAACAGCGAAATGCCTTTCGGCCCCGCCGGTGCATCCGGCAGCTTGGCCAGCACCAGATGGATGATGTTTTCGGTCAGGTCGTGTTCGCCACCGGTGATGAAGATCTTGGTGCCGCTGACCTTGTAGGAACCGTCGGCCTGAGGCTCGGCCTTGGTACGGATGATCCCAAGGTCAGTACCAGCGTGTGGCTCGGTCAGGCACATGGAACCGGCCCAGATGCCGGCGTACATGTTCGGCAGGTACGCGGCTTTCAGCGCTTCGCTGGCGTGGGCGTTGATCGACAGGCAAGCGCCGGCGGTCAGCATCGGATACAGACCGAATGACAGGCTGGCGGAGTTGACCATTTCTTCGACTTGGGCCGAAACGGCTTTGGGCATGCCCATGCCGCCGTAGGACGGATCGCCACCGACACCGACCCAGCCGCCTTCAGCATAGGTCTGATAGGCCTGTGGGAAACCTGCCGGCGTGGTGACGGCACCGTCCGCCCAATGGCAACCTTCTTCGTCAGCGGCACGGCTCAGCGGTGCGATGCTTTTACTGGTGACTTTGCCGGCTTCTTCCAGGATGGCTTCGAGCGTTTCTGCATCGATGGTTTCAGCCAGTGCAGGCAGTTCGGCCCAGAGTTTGGCGACCTCGAAAACTTCATTGAGGACGAAGCGCATATCGCGCAGGGGCGCTTTGTAGTCAGCCATGGCAAACCTCGCAAGATCTATACAGGTAATTCACAGGAAGAGTGTTTTCGTTGGGTCGGAGTGTACCTCAACAACTTTTGCGACACATAGGGTCAGTCTGTGACGTTTTTGTTATTTTTAGTCACGCCAAAAAGATCGCAGCCTCCGGCAGCTCCTACGCCAATTAAGGTAGGAGCTGCCGAAGGCTGCGATCTTTTAAGGATTGAAAATTAATTAAAGCGCGAACAACTCCGCTGGCAGTTGCATAAGGCAATCGCTACCCGCCTCTATAGCCGCCCGATGAGCGGCAGTGCGTGGCAACAGACGCTTGAAGTAAAACTCGCTGGTCGCCAGTTTGCCCCGGCAGAAATCGCCATCGTCGCTTCCAGCATCGAGTTGCGCCTGAGCCACCAGCGCCATGCGCAACCACAGGTAGCCGAGGATGATGTAACCGCTGTACATCAGGTAATCCACCGACGCGGCACCGACTTCGTCAGGGTTCTTCATCGCCGCCATGCCGACCCTGGTGGTCAATTCACCCCACTGCTGGTTCAGTTGATTGAGCTGCGCCACGTACCCGGCCAGTTGTGGGTGCTCGGCGTTCGCCGCGCAGAACTTGTGGACGATTTTGGTGAAACCGCGCAGCAGCTTGCCCTGGCTGCCGAGTACCTTACGCCCGAGCAAGTCCAGCGCCTGAATGCCGTTGGTGCCCTCATAGATCGGCGCGATCCGGCAGTCGCGTACCAGTTGCTCCATACCCCATTCGCGAATGAACCCGTGGCCGCCAAACACCTGCATGCCGTGGTTGGTCACCTCCAGCCCGGTGTCGGTCATGAAGGCTTTGCAGATCGGTGTGAGGAACGCCAGCAGGTCTTCGGCATCCTGACGCGCCGTTTCGTCCGCGCTCAGGTGTGCAACGTCGAGCAACTGCGCGGTGAAGTAGGTCAGCGCGCGGTTGCCCTCGTTGAAGGCTTTCATGGTCAGCAACATCCGCCGCACATCAGGGTGCACGATGATCGGGTCGGCGGCTTTTTCCGGGGCTTTCGGGCCGGTCAGCGCGCGCATCTGCAAACGGTCGTTGGCGTATTTGATCGCGCCCTGGAAGCTCGCCTCCCCCAGACACAGCCCTTGCATGCCAGTGCCCAGCCGCGCGTGGTTCATCATGGTGAACATGCAGTTGAGGCCCTTGTTCGGCTCACCGATCAGGAAGCCCTTGGCCTCGTCGAAATTCAGCACGCAGGTAGCCGAGGCCTTGATGCCCATCTTGTGTTCGATCGAGCCGCAGGACACACCGTTGCGCTCGCCCGCTTCGCCCGACGCATCAGGCAGGAACTTGGGCACGATGAACAGCGAAATGCCTTTGGTCCCGGCCGGCGCGTCCGGCAACTTGGCCAGCACCAGGTGAATGATGTTGGCGCTCATGTCGTGCTCGCCGGCGGAGATGAATATCTTGCTGCCGGAGATCGCATAGCTGCCATCAGCCGCAGGCACGGCGCGAGTCTTGATGATGCCCAGGTCGGTGCCGCAATGGGCTTCGGTCAGGCACATGGTGCCGGTCCATTGGCCAGCGGTAAGCTTCTTCAAATAGGTCTGCTTCTGCGCCTCGGTGCCATGGGCGTGGATCGCCGACATGGCTCCGTGGGTCAGGCCGGGGTACATGCCCCATGAGGTGTTGCTGGAACCCACCATCTCGCTGATCACCAGGCCCAGAGAGATCGGCAACCCTTGACCGCCGTAAAGCGGATCCGCCGCCAGGCCATGCCAGCCGCCCTCGACATATTGGGCGAATGCCTGCTTGAAGCCCGCCGGCGTGGTGACCACGCCGTTGTCGAAATGGCAGCCTTCTTCATCGCCGCTGCGATTGAGCGGCGACAGCACGTTTTCGCAGAACTTCGCCCCTTCTTCGAGGATCGCATTGACCATGTCCGGGCTGGCATCGGTGGCTCCCAGCGTGGCGTAGTTACTGTGAAAGTCGAAGACGTGGTCGATCAGAAAGCGCATGTCGCGCAAGGGAGCTTTGTACTCGGGCATGGTCATTCTCCGTCGGCAGATTTCTCCAACCTACTGCTGCCGACCACGCCTCACAATCACTTTGCGCTCGCTGAATGCGCCATCATCACTCAACCGTAGCGGCGTCCATGCGCACGGCGCCACGGCGGTTCTGCCCGAACGCCATCACGCAGTTGCGCCCCGCGCCCTTGGCGTTGTAGAGCGCCTGGTCAGCGGACTTGAGCACCTCTTCCGGGGCGCGTTGATCGATCCGCTCGGCAACGCCGATACTGACCGTCACCGACACACTCGATGCCCCGGAACCGGCACGCCGCTGGCGCCCCTGATGATCGTCCTGCGGGCGATTTTCCTGATTGCGCAGTTGAATGTTGTAAGTGGCGATGGACTCGCGGAGGACTTCCAGGTGCGGCAGGCACTCTTCGAGGGTCTTGCCTGCAAACACCAGGGCAAATTCCTCGCCGCCATAGCGATACGCCTTACCGCCACCGCCGATTTTCGACAGCTTGCTGGCCACCAGCCGTAGCACTTGGTCACCGACGTCGTGGCCGTGGGTGTCGTTGAATTTCTTGAAGTGGTCGACGTCGCTCATGGCCAACACGTAGTTGCGCCCCAACCGGTGCATGCGTTCATTCAGCGCACGACGGCCCGGCAGTCCGGTCAGTTCGTCGCGGAAGGCCATTTGATAGGCTTCGTGGGCAACGGCAGCGGCGATCATCAGCATCACCTGGCTGCACATGATGTTCAGCGTGAACGGCAGGATGAAGGTTTTCGGCAACATCCAGAACAACCCGAGTAGCCCCACCAATTGCGCGGCATGCAGCGGTCGCGGGTTGCGCCAGTATTGCCAGGCCAGCAGCAGGAACGCAGCAATGAACACCGGATAGGACAACTGGATCAGGCTCATCCAGGCGCCATGCAAGGCAGGCCAGCGAATCTCCGACAGCCAGATCAGCAGCGCGTGCGGATAGCTTTGCTCAAGCCCCAGCGTCACGCTGCCCACCGCCAGCAATACTGCGAAACGCGCCACCATGTCCTGGAACAGATGGGTACGCTCCTGCCACGCCGCGAAGATGCCAAACAGCAGCGGCAGCAGCAGGCAACACAAATGAAAGACCACGGCGGCATCGTCACGCACCTTGCCGTTGTCGCGGTAATAGTCAGTCTGGGTGTCGAGCAGGAAGTAGGCGATGTACACCGTGACCATCAGAAACAGTTCACGCTGGCGTCGGTACACCGCGCAATAGGCACCACCGAGCAACAGCACCAGGGTGGGCAGCACGTTGAACAACGAGGTGAAGAAGACGTTCAGATCCTTGATGTATGCAGCCGCAAGCCCCGCCAGCAACAGCAGTAATGACGGCAGGAAATGGCTGAAACGCATAGCGGAAGAACGCAGCAAGGGTAAAGCTCCGACCCGTCAGATCAATAGATGGCAATGTGCCCACCCCCTTTAACGGCAGAAAACCCGATTTGCTGAGTGAAATACTGAGGTATTTGTAAAAGGTCGTCACTGGCGTCCATCGGCCGCCAGTGACGCAAGGGGCAATACGGTTACAGGTCGTTGTTGAACGGTTGCAGCGGCCCTTCCAGCGCTGTGCGACCTTCAGCACCGATCGGTCTGAGCTCGATTTCGGCATCCTTCGCTTGCCGGGTAGTAATCTTCGGACTCGCCGGTTTTTGCCCGACGGAATTTTCATCACCCTTTTCACCCTGTGCCAGCACCAGCGACGGATGGTCAAACGGCGCCCGTTCCCACGCGACCCGTGGATCGGTCAGCCCGACTTCCATGAACTTGACCAGTGCATCCACTTCATCCGGGGCCAGGCTCAGACGGGTGATGTCCGGATCAAGATTGGAGCCGTTGTGCTGATTGACCGCCGGATGCTCAAAGCCGCTGGTGTTGCTGGCATCTTCGCCACGCCGGTCGCCGCCGCGGTTGTAGAACTCCATCACCTGTTGCAGCGTTGCGCGACTGCCGTTGTGGAAATACGGCCCGGTCAACGCGATATTGCGCAAGGTCGGTGTCTTGAAGGCGCCATCGACCGCATCGCGGAAACCGACATTGGGCTTGAGCGTCGCGTCACAAGGGATGGCGGGGCTCAAAGGCGCTTCGAAGGTGCACACATCGACTTCCAGTGGGTCAGGGATCTGGCCGCCCTGGAGTACGGTGTTGTACTCACGGGTGAAAGACAACGGATTGCCCCACGCATCCGAGCCACCGAGCGCCAGGTCCTCCGACGTTGGACGCACCCCGGTGTTGTAGAAGCCGTTGTCATACAGCGTGATCAGGTTGTCGGCCATGACCATGCGTTCGATCCGTTCCTGAGGATGGAACAGCAAACGGCTGCCGGCGTTGGTCAATTCCGCGCCGCCGTGGCAACTGATGCACTTACCCTTGCCCAGGAAAAGTTCCATGCCTTGGACCTGCTGGTTATTCATGGCTGTGTGATCGCCCTGTAAATAGGCATCCAGCGGCGCCTGGTCCGAGATCAGCGTGGATTCATACATCTGGATCGCCAGCCCGAAGAACAGCGGGAAGTTCGCCTCCATCTGGGTGTATGGCGCACCGCCCAGCGAGACCTGCTGCGTGGCATTCCACAGGCGCGGCTGGAACGCGTTCTTGATCAGTTCACGGTAGGTCGGCCGATGACCACCGGATATCGGCCCGAGTACCGAATCGGTGGACGAGATCCGTTGCTGCTTGAGCATCAAGGTGTCGAGCATGCGCCGGCCGATGTCGGCGAAGGTACGCCCGCCGCAGGACATTTCCACCGGGCTGCCGGGCGGCCCTACCGCTTGCGAGGCGGCGGAAGCATCCTTGAGCGCCAGCCTGACTTTGGTCGCCACGCCACTGCGATCGCTGGTCACGAAAATCCCGGCGTCAGGGTCGCGATTGCCGAACGGTGAGAAACCGTTGAATACGTTGTTGGCCCGGCCATCCCAGAAGTTGCGCACGTTGAACGCAGCGTTGATCACCGTCGGTGCGTTACGCCCGGTGCTACGGCGAACATTGATACCGCCCACCTGGAAGATACCGTCCGGTTGCTGAATGCACTTGTCGAACCGCGACTGATTGGGCTTGACGAAGTTGGCGTCGAACACGCCTTGGGAGCCGATCACATCATCGCTTGAATAGACAATCGCCGAGTTGCGATCCAGCGGATCGGCCAGCACGTGGGTCGGGAAGTCGCTTTTCTTCAGCAGGTAGTTCGGGCCGCCCTTGCCACCGGACCTGGTGGTGTAGCTCGGCACGTCGCCCGGAATATCCGACGCGGTAAACGGCTTGTTGAAGATCGACGAGACGTTCGCGTTGGTATTCGCCTGGCCCGGGTTGATCTGGTTGGTGGTGCGATGATCGACACCCGCGTGGAAGTGGCAGGATGCGCAAGCGGTGGAGCCGTCACTGCCGATCTCCATGTCCCAGAACAGTGCCTTGCCCAGGAGCACTGCCGCCGAGCGATTGAGCACGTAGTCGGTCATCAGGTCGACCTTGCGCCCGCCTTCGGTTCCTGAAGGGTCGGGTGGAGTCATGCCGCGCAGCGACTGCAGGCTGGGCACGTCCGGAACGACCGGCACTTCCGGTACGGCCGGAACGACCTCGACCGGGTCGGCGGCCCAAACGTTCATGACGGGCAGGCCAATGGCGAAGAGTGTCATCACCATTGCACGGGGCAAGCCGGTGGTTCGAAAGAGGCTCAAATACTTAAACATGACGACGTTCCCGATTCAGTACGGAGTAGTCAGGCTCCGCGGTTGCCCTGTTGCGAGATGAGCTCATCGCCATGAATCTTGCTGCTCGCTCGAGTAACCACACCAACTTGAAGTTGCATGGACAAAGCGAGACTTAACTGGCAAAGCACTCTCGTGGCTCAGGCCTTTTGAAAAAATGACATTTCGCGCTACTGGATAGCGCTTGATGCAACTCTAGCCGCAACAAAAAAATTAAACATGAAACTTTCTATATTTTTATTTAATCCAAATCAAGAAAACCTACCAATAACAACAGCAACTGCGCACTATTCCTCAGTTCTGGTTAAACTTCACCCCATTATTGGGTGCCATTCCCCAATCAGCCCGCACCAAGCGATCAGCGACGACCTCTAAAAGCCAGAATTTAAAGGGCATCAGGCAACCAGACTGCGTTTTTTTTGAAGCTGGCAGAGTATTTGCTGGTCCAAACACCGCGGTGTAAGCAGCACTTTAAAAAAACACCTGTAGACCCGCATCGCCAGCCAATAAAAACATCCATCAGACATATAAAATCCATTCGTGCGCAAGTTGCACTGCGTTAGCTATTGTTTTTTCATTTATACCTCCCATACACGACTATTTTCTCTCCACCCTCTTCCCCCCTTTGCACACCTGCGACTTTAGTAGTATTTAACAGACAATACTTCTCAACTACCACTAAAGGAGACACACTTACTAGAGCCTTTAATAACACTCAAACTTGGGCATATATCCCCACCCACTTCGGTGTTAACCACATAACATATAACTATATGTATATCACCAACATCAGCGCAGCCCGCATTTTTGCTGGCTAACAAGGCAACTGAACCAATCAGGCACGACTACTGCTATGTACCCCTCAGGCTCAAGGAAATGTCTCTCGCGTTTGCGTTCGTAACCGGCCAACGCAACGCAGGTGAAAGCATCCGAACGGCAAGTGACGACCGTACACAGGCACTTATCCCTCCGGATCGAGCCCCAATTCGACACTCACGGCTTTGCGTTTTTCTTGCGCAGGATTCAGCGCATCAGCAGATCCGCGATCTCGATCGGCCGGCAATTGGTCCTGCAAGATTCTGGAGTGAGCCATGAGCTTATCTTTGTTCGAAAAAACGCTCGCCATACCGCTGCTGCCTCACAAGCGATTCAACGGCATCTTCAGTCGCCATGCTCTGCTCGCCAGTGCCGTCGCTGTCGCACTGGCCATTGGTGGTGGTGGAGATGCATTTGCCAAAAACGGAGCTGGCGGTGGCGGCGGTGGCGGCGGCGGTGGCGGGACTGCCAAGCCCCCGGGTTTGCCCTCGCCGTTCACGACACCCACACTGCCCGATCCGATTTTTACAAACCCGACTGCGATTCATGGGTTTGACGTTACCGGTTTTATCCAAAACATGACCCTGGACACCACCAATGCGAATTGCCCCAATACCAGCGACCCGGGCCGCTTTGGGGGGACCGTCCAGTTGAACGGCGTCACGATTGTTGTCCCTTGCAACACCGTTATGCAGATGCCGGCCAATACCCTGACCTGGGCCGACTTCGTCAGGGGTGGAACCCTGGCGCTCGGAAAATCACCGGCAGCCTACCCCTCGTTCGAGATCCATGTGGTGGGTAATACTGTCTCCAACAAGCAAATTGCCGGGCTGATCTTTGTCTCCCAGCAATCAGTCAATGCGGGCAGCGGTGTCATCACCCGGATCGACTACACCAACGGCAACCTCGAAGTTGACAGCGGGAACCCGACGCAACCCACGATCATTCAGATCAACGATCCGACTGGACGTTTTGGCCGTGCCCAAAGCCCCGACCCACGCTTCTCCGTCGATGATGCCAACCCGACCATCCATGCTGCCACCGGCTACCCGATGTGCGTGCCGCGCACGATTTCCGGGGACGATGCGCTCTGCCCACAGAAAAACCGACCACAAGTGGTCACCCCGACCACGACCAACAACTGCCGCAACTTCAGCCAGGCCGGCGTCACGCCTCCGGCCAGTGGAGAGCTCTCGGGTCCAGCGGTGGGGCAGGTCTATTGCAGCCAGTACGTCATGAAGAGATTCAGCGATGCTACACGCACGGCGACAGACCCCGACCCGACACAACAGGCCCCCTTCGAAGTCGGCGACTTCATCAGCTGGTCCGGTACTCTGTTCAAGTCAGCAACAACGGGCCTCCCGGACTTCATCTCTGCACACACGATCGAGGCGAATGTCGGGATCTACACTCAGCCTGGTTCGCAGCCCAGCTACCTGGCTATCGGGGAATTTGGCATTGGTACGGCCGACCCGGCCGCAACGGCCATCAGCGGAGTAGCCCAGGAGACGCAGGACCGGATTTTCCTTGAAGCCTCGACCACCGACATCAAGACCCCGGTCGACATCTATCTGATAGATGTCAATCCATCGACGGGTGTGCAAACCAATCGCTGGATTACACCCTATGAGATGACGGGTGAATGCAACTCTGGGCTGGGCCTTGCGGCCAGTTGCCTGGGAGCCTCGGGCGGTATTACCACACAGAACACGGGCCCTCAGCCACAACGCGCCAGATTACGCGCGACCAAAGCGCCCACCGGGCTACTTAGCCAGCCGACACGTACCTTGCGCGTCGTTGCGCGGTCACTTTGCGTTCCACAGCTAAGCTTGTCCCAGCCAGGCGTGGACAGTTGCATCCAGAACGCGGGCAGGCTGACCGTCGCCAATGGACTGATTGCCGGACAGTATGTGGCGCCGGTGTTCGAGTTCATCTTTCCGGAAGGCGTCAAGCCTGGCGATCCCGTCGTCCCGAACGACTTCTGGCACCTGCCGTTCATACGTAACGGAGAAGGCGTGGGCACCCCGACTGGCGTCGGCCCTCTGGACCCTACGCCATGGTGAGCAAGGCCTGACCACAGCGCAAAAAAAACCGCCGCTCCCGGAGGAAGCGGCGGTTTTTTTTGAAGGACTGCGTTAAGGCTTATTAGTAGCCCAGGTCGAAGTTCTCTTCTTTCATGTCCATCAGGTTGTTGGCGCCCGACAGCATGGTTGCGACGTGAGTGCGGGTACGCGGCAGGATGCGCTGGAAGTAGAAGCGCGCTGTCTGCAGCTTGGCGGTGTAGAACGCCTCTTCGGAAGTG
Source organism: Pseudomonas sp. P4_C4 (assembly GCF_056402055.1). Classification (NCBI taxonomy): domain Bacteria; kingdom Pseudomonadati; phylum Pseudomonadota; class Gammaproteobacteria; order Pseudomonadales; family Pseudomonadaceae; genus Pseudomonas; species Pseudomonas sp. P4_C4. The sequence continues at coordinate 87,088 of NZ_JBFUID010000004.1, forward strand.
CCGGCAGCCAGTTTCTCGGCAGCCAGGCGCGCCATGTCAGCCCAGAAGTAGGCCAGGCAGGCGTAACCGGAGTACATCAGGTAGTCCACGGAGGCCGCGCCGACTTCTTCGCGATCTTTCATGGCGGCCATGCCGACCTTCATGGTCAGTTCGCCCCATTCCTTGTTCAGTGCAGCCAGCGGAGCGACGAACTCTTGAACCGCTTCGTTGCCTTCGTTGGTCTGGCAGAACTTGTGGACGATCTTGGTGAAGCCCTTCAGAGCCTCGCCTTGGGTCATCAGCACTTTTCGGCCCAGCAGGTCGAGAGCCTGGATACCAGTGGTGCCTTCGTACAGCATCGAGATGCGGCTGTCGCGGACGTTCTGCTCCATGCCCCACTCGGCGATGAAGCCGTGGCCGCCGTAGATCTGCACGCCGTGGTTGGCCGATTCGAAACCGACTTCGGTCATGAAGGCTTTGGCGATTGGCGTCATGAAAGCCAGCAGTGCGTCGGCTTTCTTCTTCTCTTCCTCGTCCACACCGTACTTGACGATGTCGACTTGCTTGGCGGTGAAGTAAACCATCGCACGGTTGCCTTCGGCGAATGCCTTCATGGTCAACAGCATGCGGCGCACGTCAGGGTGGACGATGATCGGGTCAGCGGCTTTGTCCGGTGCTTTCGGGCCAGTCAGCGAGCGCATTTGCAGACGGTCGCGAGCGTATTTCAGGCCGCCCTGGAAACCCACTTCAGCGTGGGCCAGACCTTGCAGTGCGGTACCCAGACGTGCGGTGTTCATGAAGGTGAACATGCAGTTCAGGCCTTTGTTCGCCGGGCCGATCAGAAAACCGGTGGCACCGTCGAAGTTCATCACGCAGGTGGCGTTGCCGTGAATGCCCATCTTGTGTTCCAGGGAACCGCAAGACACAGCATTACGCGCGCCAACCGAGCCATCAGCGTTCGGCATGAACTTCGGCACGATAAACAGGGAGATGCCTTTGGTCCCGGCCGGTGCATCCGGCAGGCGGGCCAGTACGATGTGGACGATGTTATCGGCCATGTCGTGTTCACCGGCTGAGATGAAGATCTTGGTGCCGGAGACTTTGTAGGAACCGTCGGCCTGAGGCTCGGCCTTGGTGCGCAGCATGCCAAGGTCGGTGCCGCAGTGCGGCTCGGTCAGGCACATGGTGCCGGTCCACTCGCCGGAAACCAGCTTGGTCAGGTAAGCCTCTTGCTGCTCAGGGGTACCGTGCTCGGAGATGGTGTTCATCGCACCGTGCGACAGGCCTGGGTACATGCCCCACGACCAGTTGGACTCGCCAACCATTTCGCTGATCGCCAGACCCAGGGACTCCGGCAGGCCTTGGCCGCCGTGCTCTACGTCATGAGCCAGGCTCGGCCAGCCACCTTCGACGAATTGCTTGTAGGCTTCCTTGAAGCCAGTCGGGGTCTTGACGCCGGACTCGCTCCAGGTGCAACCCTCGATGTCGCCCACACGGTTCAGCGGAGCCAGTACCTGCTCACAAAACTTGGCGCCTTCCTCGAGAATGGCGTCAACCATGTCCGGAGTTGCGTCGGCACAAGCCGGAAGGCTCTGATAGTGCGCTTCGTAGCCGAGCAGCTCGTCACGAACGAAGCGAATATCACGCAAGGGGGCCTTGTAGTCAGGCATAGCGATAAACCTCTGCTGATGTAACCGGGAATGAACGACCGCATTGATTTGTTGTTGCGATCAAACAGTTGTTTGAAACATACGTTTACGCCCAAATCTTGTCAAGCGTCGATCTTTTGCCGTTCGTCATCGCAGGTTTGGACACACAGGCACACGACAACGCAGCCGCGCTTTCGAAGCAGCCCGCCACACTGAAAAGATTAGTTGAGCAAGAAAGACTTACGCAGAAAAACGCCGCGAACAGGCGCGGCGCTGGAGGGTGCGGACTCTTTAAAGAATCAAGCGTAGGTATCGATCAACGTCCCGAGCACTTCGTCGGCTGCCTTGGCGACTTTCACGCCCAGCTCTGCCTGAATCTTGCCTTGGGCCATTTCGACCACGTTGCTGCTCAGGTCCGATTGCTGGCTGCGATCAACCGATCGCAGACGATCGACCTGCGCCTCGGAGGACTGGCTGGTGACCGATCGCTCGATCGTCATGTTGGCGATCTGCCCGGCGGCTTGATCGACACGGTTCTGCCCTGCCTGAAGGGTGCTCCAACCTGCATAAAAAGCGGTGTTTCCTGAGATTTCCATGGGAAAACTCGTCCTTTCAAAGGATCAACAGCGGCCATTGAAGCAGAGTGGCCGGCAAAACACCCGACAAAAACACTAATGGCACAGTGCCTTATCATAGGCAAAAGCCGCATTGCAAAAACGTCAGTCCAACAGGTCCAGTTGCAAGTGCTCGGCCACTGCTTCGGCCGTGACGGCCTTGAGTTTAGGTACACGTCCCAGGCACGGTGCCGGGAGGCGCTCGGCAAGGGTGGCCAGGTTTTCTTCCAGCCGCGAGGTTTTCGGGTCGATGATGTTGGCCACCCATCCCGCCAGTTGCAAACCGTCCCGGGCAATCGCTTCGGCGGTCAGCAAGGCATGGCTGATACACCCCAGTCGCACGCCGACCACCAGAATCACCGGCAACTGCAACGCGATGGCGAGATCCGACAGATTGTCCTGATCCGCCAACGGCACGCGCCAGCCGCCAGCGCCTTCGATCAGGGTGAAGTCCGCCTGCATGCCCAGAATCTGCCGCATCGGCGCCAGCAACGACTGCACCGTCAGCGCCACGCCCGCCTCTCGAGCCGCCAGATGCGGTGCAATCGCAGGTTCAAAGGCCACCGGGTTGACCTGTGCATACGTCAGCGGCAGCGAACACTCCGCCAGCAAGGCCAGCGCATCGGCGTTGCGCAGGCCCTTGGGTGTCACATCGCAACCGGACGCGACCGGTTTGCCCGCCGCCGTGCTCAAACCCGCCGAACGCGCCGCATGCAGCAGCCCCGCAGCGACCGTGGTTTTACCGACATCGGTATCCGTGCCGGCGATGAAATAGGCTGCGCTCATAAGGGTTTCTCCAATACGGCGTACACCACTTGATAAGTCGCCGGCAGTCCCTGGGACTGACGAAACTGCTCATAAGCCTCAATCAGACCCAAAATCCGCGCCCGGCCGGTCAAGCCACCCGGTCGACCGGGATTGAGGTTGTGCGCGCCCAGCGCCTTGAGCTCATGGGTCAGGCTGCGCACATCCGGGTAATGCAGCACGTGCGGTTCATTTTGCAGACTGACGACATGTAACCCACTGGCTGCACACAGCTGTTGATACACACCAAACTCCCGGAAGCGATTGACGTGCACCATACCGTCGACCTGCCGCCAGCTGTCGCGCAATTCAAACAATGTCCCTGCACACAGACTAGCAAACGCGAAAATGCCACCCGGTTTCAGCACCCGAAAGGCTTCACCGAGCACCGAGGCGAAGTCCGCGCACCACTGCACCGCCAGGCTGGAGAAGATCAGGTCGCAGGTCGAATCCTGCAGTGGCAATCGCTCGGCATCGCCGGCCACGAAGTGCGTGGCACCGCCCAATGGCCGGGCGTGGTCGAGCATGCCTTCGGCAATGTCCAGCGCCACACCGTGACTGCCCGCAAATTGCTCATCCAGCGCACGACTGAAATGCCCGGTGCCACAGCCCAGATCCAGCCAACGCTGCGGTACGAAGCCCTGCGGCAGGCGCCTGAGCAATTGGCTACCGACATCACGTTGCAATTCGGCCACGCTGTCGTAGCTTGTCGCCGCACGGGAGAAAGAGGCTGCTACCTGGCGCTTGTCAGGCAAGCCGCCGGGCAGTTTGGGAAGAGATAAATCAGTCATCGCCGGACTCATGCAAAAAGGCCTGGATCGCCCCCGCTACCCCGTGGGGATCCTCCAGAAGAAACGCGTGACCGGCCTGTTCAATCAGACCGACTTCGACATCCGGCAGCAATGCCAACAACTCGCCCGCCGCTTCCACCGGCACCAACCCGTCGAGGCCGGCGAACAAATGCAGTTGCGGACCGCGGAACGATTGCAAAGCCTGTCGTGTATCCAGTTGCGCGAGCACTTGCAGACCACTGAGCAGCACCGGCGCGACGGTGTTCGGTGCGCCACCGAGCAACAACCGCGACAATCCGCGCGGGTCTTCGGCGCCTTGGGCGCAGAGCAATGAAAAGCGTTTCAATGTCGCACGAGGATCGGCTGCACATCCCGCCAGAAACGCATCGAAGGTTTCCCCGGACATGGCGCTTGACCATTGTTCATGAGCGACAAAAGAAACATTGCTGGCCAGGGTGAAAACACCACAACAGCGATCGCCACGCCGGGCCGCCAACTCGCAAGCGAGCATGCCGCCCAACGACCAACCGCCAAGCCAGGCATCTTGCGGCAAGGTCGAGTCAAGCTCATCGAGCCACTCTTCAAGATCGCTCGACTCCAGCTCCGGCAATGGCTCGATCTCGACGCGCAGATGTTCATCCAGACCTCGCAAGGCCGCCGCCAAAGGCTCCAGCGGTGAAACGCCAAGGCCCCAGCCGGGCAGCAGAATCAGACGATCACGCATGGCTTGGCTCCGGCTTCAGTTGTTGAAAACAATCGGCCAGTCCGTTTAACAATAGCTGTACCTGGGCCTCACTGTGGGCAGCCGTCAGCGTGACCCGCAGTCGGGCGCTGCCGGCGGGTACGGTCGGCGGGCGAATTGCGGTCACCATCAACCCGCGTTCGCGCAGCATTTGCGAAAGGCGCACCGCGCGCCCGGCGTCGCCGATCATGATCGGCTGGATCGGCGTGAAGCTGTCCATGAGTTCCAGGCCAATCTGTTCGGCGCCGTGGCGGAACTGGCGGATCAGCGCCTGCAAATGCTCGCGGCGCCAGTGTTCACTGCGCAGCAGTTCCAGGCTTTTCAACGTGGCGCAAGCCAGCGCAGGTGGCTGGCTGGTGGTGTAGATGTAGGGCCGGGCGAACTGGATCAGGCTTTCGATCAGCTCTTCGCTGCCAGCCACAAAGGCACCCGCCGTACCGAACGCTTTGCCGAGGGTGCCGACCAGCACCGGAACGTCATCCTGGCTCAAACCGAAATGTTCGACGATGCCGCCACCGTTGGCGCCCAGCGGTCCAAAACCATGGGCATCGTCGACCATCAACCAGGCGCCTTTGGCTTTGGCCTCTCGGGCAAGCGCTGGCAAGTCGGCGATATCGCCGTCCATGCTGAACACGCCGTCGGTGACCACCAGTGTATTGCCGGTGGCTTTTTCCAGGCGCTTGGCCAGGCTCACCGGGTCGTTGTGCAGATAACGATTGAACCGCGCGCCGGACAGCAGCCCCGCGTCGAGCAGCGACGCATGATTGAGCCGGTCTTCGAGCACCGTATCGCCCTGCCCCACCAGCGCCGTGACCGCGCCGAGGTTGGCCATGTAGCCGGTGGTGAACAGCAACGCGCGAGGGCGACCGGTCAAGTCGGCCAATGCTTCTTCCAGGGCATGGTGCGGGGCGCTATGGCCGATGACCAGATGTGACGCCCCTCCGCCCACACCCCACTTCAAAGCGCCGGCGCGCCAGGCTTCGATCACTTGCGGGTGATTGGCCAGGCCCAGGTAGTCGTTGCTACAGAACGCCAGCAACGGCTGGCCATCGACCACCACTTGCGGCCCCTGCGGGCTTTCGAGCAGCGGACGCTGGCGATAGAGGTTTTCGGCACGACGGGCAGCAAGGCGTGCGGCGAGATCGAAAGACATGCAGGCCTCGGGTCAGATCATAAAAATCGAAGTAAATACGATCCCTGTGGGAGCGGGCTTGCCCGCGATGAGGCCTTAACATTCAACATTCATGTCGACTGACCTGACGCCTTCGCGAGCAAGCTAGCTCCTACAGGGGGGTTGCATTCCCTCAGAGGAACCGGAGCAAATTTCAGACGGCCGCGTTATAAAACTGCTCGCTGCTCTTCTGCTCCACCAGAGCCTGTTCGATAGCCGCCTGATGCACTTCGTCGGCGTGCTCTTCGCGAGCTTCCGGCAGGATGCCCAGACGCGAGAACAGTTGCATGTCCTTGTCGGCCTGCGGGTTCGCGGTGGTCAGCAGTTTTTCGCCGTAGAAAATCGAGTTGGCACCGGCGAAGAACGCCAGGGCCTGCATCTGTTCGTTCATGGCTTCGCGGCCGGCGGACAGGCGCACGTGGGATTGCGGCATCAGGATGCGCGCGACGGCGAGCATGCGGATGAAGTCGAACGGGTCGACGTCGTCGGCATTTTCCAGCGGCGTGCCGGCGACTTTCACCAGCATGTTGATCGGCACCGACTCCGGATGCTCGGGCAGGTTGGCCAGCTGGATCAGCAGATTGGCGCGGTCGTCCAGCGACTCACCCATGCCGAGAATGCCGCCGGAACAGATCTTCATCCCCGACTCACGTACATACGCCAGGGTTTGCAGGCGCTCGCTGTAGGTGCGGGTGGTGATGATGCTGCCGTAGAACTCCGGCGACGTATCGAGGTTGTGGTTGTAGTAGTCGAGACCGGCCTTGGCCAGCGCTTCGGTCTGATCCTGATCCAGGCGACCGAGGGTCATGCAGGTTTCCAGGCCCAGGGCTTTCACACCTTCGACCATCTTCAGCACGTATGGCATGTCCTTGGCCGACGGGTGCTTCCACGCCGCGCCCATGCAGAAGCGGGTCGAACCGATGGCCTTGGCGCGGGCGGCCTCTTCGAGGACCTTCTGCACTTCCATCAGCTTTTCTTTTTCCAGGCCGGTGTTGTAGTGACCGGACTGCGGACAATATTTGCAATCTTCCGGGCAAGCGCCGGTTTTGATCGACAACAGGGTCGACACCTGGACGCGGTTGGCGTCGAAATGCGCACGGTGCACCGTCTGCGCCTGGAACAACAGGTCGTTGAATGGCTGAACGAAGAGTGCTTTGACTTCGGCCAAAGTCCAGTCATGACGCAGGGTTGCAGTGGTGCTGGCGCTCATGGGCGTTTCCTTTGAATTATGCTTTGGCATGCGGCTGGGTAATGGAATGTCACAGCCGCTTCACAGATGTTTCGGCATATTTAAGGAAGAGCGATGCGCTGTCAACCGCGATACGAAGGCCAGGTTTACATCTGGTCAAAAAACAATCAAACATGTCTTTTGTGCGATGAAACGGCCGACGGCATCTACCCTGTCTGCACGGCCTGCGAAACCGAGTTGCCCTGGCTCGGCGATCACTGCCAGACCTGCGCCCTGCCGCTCCCGGCGGCGGGACTGACCTGCGGCCATTGCTTGAAGCAGCCACCGGCATTCGAACAAGTGATTGCCCCCTGGACCTACAGCTTCCCGGTAGACGGCCTGATCACCCGCTTCAAACACAACGCGAAGTGGCCGTTTGGCCGCCTGCTCGCCGAACTTCTCGCTCAATACCTGCAACATCGCTTCGATGACGATCTGCAGCGACCCGATGTACTGATCCCGGTGCCGCTGGCCAACCGACGCCTGCGCCAGCGAGGGTTCAATCAGGCGGCGATGCTGGCTCAGTGGCTGGGTACGAGTCTCGATATCCCTTGCGACGAACGACTGCTGCTACGAACCCAGGACACCGATGCCCAACAGGCCTTGAACGCCGAAGCCCGCCGAAAGAACCTGCGTAACGCTTTTGCCCTGGCGTCCGGCGTCGTCGTCAAAGGCCAACACCTGGCCCTGATCGACGACGTCCTGACCACCGACGCCACGGCCCAGGCCCTGGCTCGCCTGCTGATGGACGCCGGTGCGGCGAGGGTCGACGTCTATTGCCTGGCCCGCACACCAAAACCCGGTGAGACCCCCTGACTTGACTCGCGCGACCCAAGCGGCCAACGTCCTCACCATCGTCACCACCCAAAGCGACTTGTCATGTCTTTGCCAACCTTGTTGTCCCAGCACATTGTCCGCCGTCCGCAGCGCATCGCCCTGCTGCAGCACATCGCCGAACAAGGCTCGATCACCCGCGCGGCTAAAAGCGCGGGCATGAGCTACAAGGCCGCCTGGGATGCGATCGATGAGCTGAACAACCTGGCGCAGAAGCCTCTGGTGGAGCGGATTGTCGGCGGCAAGGGCGGCGGCGGTGCGCGCCTGTCCAACGAGGGGGAGCGGGTGTTGCGGCTGTACCAGAAGCTGCAAGCCCTGCAGGCCCAGGTGCTGGAAGCCGCTGAAGACGCGAGCGATCTGGATCTGCTCGGGCGCCTGATGCTGCGCACCAGCGCGCGCAACCAGTTGCACGGCAAGGTGATGGCGATCGAACCTCAGGGGCGCAACGACCTGATTCGCCTCGAAGTTGCCGAAGGCGTGATCGTCGCCGCGCAAATCACCCACGACAGCACCGAGCGCCTGGAACTGCAAATCGGCACCGAAGTCGTGGCATTGATCAAGGCCGGTTGGCTCGACGTGCTGCAAATAGACTCTGTCGAAACGCCTGGAAACAATTGCCTCAGCGGCATCATCGAAAAAATTCTCGACGCCGACGACGGCCCCAGCGAAGTGCGCATCACCCTGCCCAACGGTCTGACCCTATGCGCCTTGGCCGAACCGAGTCATCTGCAAGCATCGCGGTTGACCTGCGGCAAACCGGTGCGCGTGGAGTTTTCGCCGTCCAGGGTTCTGCTGGGCACACCGTTATAAGCAAAACTGCAACAAAAGGTTCATTACTCACCATTAAGGTGTCTGCAAAATCCGCAGGGAGCCTGAAATGAGCCTATTAGAAGAAAACCAGTCCACCGACCTCGAAACCATGGTCGGCCTCAGTCGTCGCGGCTTCATCAGCGCAGGTGCCCTGTGCGGCGCCGCGATGTTCCTCGGCGGCAACCTGCTGAGCCGCAGTGTGATGGCTGCCAGCGTCAGCGCCGGTAACAGCCAGCTGCTGGGCTTTGACAGTATTGCCGCCGCCGCCACTGACACCATCACCCTGCCGCCGGGCTACAAGTCCTCGGTGCTGATCAGCTGGGGCCAGCCTTTGCACAAGGACGGCCCGGCGTTCGACCCGAGCGGCAACGGCAGCGCCGAACATCAGGAAGCCCAGTTCGGCGACAACAACGACGGCATGAGCCTGTTCGAATTTCCGGGCGAAAAAGACCGGGCGCTGATGGCGATCAACAACGAATACACCAACTACCGCTACCTCTACGCTCACGGCGGCATGCCGCAATCGGCACAAGAAGTGCGCAAGGCGCTGGCCTGCGAAGGTGTGTCAGTGATTGAAGTGCAGCGCAAGAACGGCCAATGGCAGTTCGTCCAGGGTTCGCGCTACAACCGCCGCATTCACGGCAACGCACCCATCACCCTGAGCGGCCCGGCCGCCGGACATGCCCTGCTGAAAACCAGCGCCGATCCGCACGGCAAGAACGTTCTGGGCACGTTCCAGAACTGCGCCAACGGCAAGACACCGTGGGGCACCTATCTGACCTGTGAAGAGAACTTCACCGACTGCTTCGGCAGCAGCAACGCCGAGCAGAAATTCGACCCGGCGCAAAAACGCTATGGTGTGGTGGCCACCAGCAAAGAGATCAACTGGCACCCGCACGACGAACGCTTCGACATGGCGAAGAACCCCAACGAACTCAACCGTCACGGCTGGGTGGTGGAGATCGATCCGTTCGATCCGAAATCGACACCGGTCAAACGCACGGCCCTGGGGCGCTTCAAACACGAAAACGCCGCCCTGGCCGAAACCGGCGACGGTCATGCCGTGGTGTACATGGGCGACGATGAACGCGGCGAGTTCATCTACAAATTTGTCAGCCGCGACAAGATCGACCACAAAAACCCCAAGGCCAACCGCGACATTCTCGATCACGGCACCCTGTACGTGGCGCGTTTCGATGCGGGGGACGGCAACGCCGATCACCCGAAAGGCCAGGGTGAATGGATCGAGCTGACCCACGGTAAAAACGGCATCGACGCCAGCAGCGGTTTTGCCGATCAGGCTCAAGTGCTGATCCACGCCCGTCTCGCCGCCAGCGTGGTGAAAGCCACGCGCATGGACCGCCCGGAATGGATCGTGGTCAGCCCCAAGGATGGCCAGGTTTACTGCACGCTGACCAACAACGCCAAGCGCGGCGAAGACGGGCAACCGGTGGGCGGGCCGAACCCGCGCGAGAAGAACGTCTACGGCCAGATCCTGCGCTGGCGCACCGAGCGCGACGATCACGGCTCGAAAACTTTTGCCTGGGACCTGTTCGTCGTCGCCGGTAATCCGGGTATTCACGCCGGCACACCCAAAGGCGGATCGTCGAACATCACGCCGCAGAACATGTTCAACAGCCCGGACGGGCTGGGCTTCGACAAGGCCGGACGCTTGTGGATTCTCACCGACGGCGATTCGAGCAACGCCGGAGACTTTGCCGGCATGGGCAACAACCAGATGCTCTGTGCCGACCCGGTAACCGGCGAGATTCGCCGCTTCATGGTTGGCCCGGTAGGTTGTGAAGTGACGGGGATCAGCTTCTCACCGGATCAGAAAACCCTGTTTGTCGGGATCCAGCACCCGGGTGAAAACGGTGGTTCGACCTTCCCCGAGCACCTGCCCAATGGCAAGCCGCGGTCTTCGGTGATGGCGATTACCCGCGAGGATGGCGGAGTCGTCGGCGCCTGATAGGTCCTCATCGCGAGCAAGCTCGCTCCCACAGGATTTGCGCCGACTTGAAACCCGCGCATACCCCTGTAGGAGCGGGCTTGCCCGCGAAAGCGTCAGCACAGTCACCACCTATCTGCGCCCGTCTGCGCTACCATGCCTGGCCGGACGCAGCAGCCTGCTGCGCGCAGGAGTCAGCATGGCCCACCCGTTTGAAACCCTCACACCAGACCTCGTGCTCGATGCTGTAGAAAGCATCGGCTTTCTCAGCGACGCGCGCATCCTGGCGCTCAACAGCTACGAAAACCGCGTCTATCAGGTCGGTATCGAAGACGCCGAGCCGCTGATCGCCAAGTTCTACCGGCCGCAACGCTGGAGCAACGAAGCGATTCTGGAAGAGCACCAGTTCACCGCCGAACTCGCCGACTGCGAGGTACCGGTCGTGGCGCCGTTGATCCACAACGGTGAAACCCTGCACGAACACAACGGTTTCCGTTTCACCCTGTTCCCCCGCCGTGGCGGCCGCGCACCGGAGCCGGGCAACCTCGACCAGCTGTATCGCCTGGGCCAGTTGCTCGGCCGCCTGCATGCGGTCGGCTCGACCCGACCATTCGAGCACCGTGAAGCACTGGCGGTGAAAAACTTCGGCCATGACTCGCTGGCCACGTTGCTCGACGGCAACTTCATCCCCCGCAGCCTGCTGCCGGCCTACGAGTCGGTGGCCCGCGATCTGCTCAAGCGTGTGGAAGATGCCTACAGCAACACGCCACACCAGAACATTCGCATGCACGGTGACTGCCACCCCGGCAACATGATGTGCCGCGACGAGATGTTCCATATCGTCGACCTCGACGACTGTCGTATGGGTCCGGCAGTACAGGACATCTGGATGATGCTCGCCGGCGATCGCCAGGATTGCCTGAGCCAGTTGTCGGAACTGATGGATGGCTACAACGAATTCCACGACTTCGACCCGCGTGAACTGGCCTTGATCGAACCGTTGCGCGCCTTGCGCCTGATGCACTACAGCGCCTGGCTCGCCCGCCGCTGGGAAGACCCGGCCTTCCCCCGCAGTTTTCCGTGGTTCGGCACCGAGCGTTATTGGGGTGATCAGGTTTTGGCGTTGCGTGAGCAATGTGCTGCGCTTAACGAAGAGCCGCTTAAACTTTTCTGACTACCCCCCCCTGTAGGAGCGAGCCTGCTCGCGAAAAACGCAAGGGCAGCGCGTTTACCCAGACAGCACGCGTTATCGTTGGCGTCCATCGCGAGCAAGCTCGCTCCTACAGATACCGATGTTCACAAATGACCTACCTATTCAGTCAGGACATTCGCAGATAAATCTCCTTACAATCCCCTCTTTGTTAGCTGCCTAAGCAAGGATTCTGCATGCAAGCCGCCAACCCGCGTCGCGGGTACATTCTAGGCCTGAGTGCCTACATCATCTGGGGACTTTTCCCCCTCTATTTCAAAGCCATCGCCAGCGTGCCCGCCGTGGAAATCATCATCCACCGGGTACTGTGGTCGGCGCTGTTCGGCGCCTTGTTGCTGATGGTCTGGAAGCATCCCGGCTGGTGGCGCGAACTGCGGGAGAACCCGCGAAGGATGGCGACCCTGGCCCTGAGCGGTGCACTGATTGCGGCCAACTGGCTGACCTACGTCTGGTCGGTGAACAACGGCCGCATGCTGGAGGCCAGCCTTGGTTACTACATTAACCCGTTGGTGAACGTGTTGCTGGGCATGCTGATCCTCGGCGAACGGCTGCGGCGCATGCAATGGATTGCCGTCGGTCTGGCGGCTGTGGGTGTGGCGCAGCAGGTCTGGCAAGTGGGCAGCCTGCCGTGGGTGTCGCTGGTGCTGGCACTGACCTTCGGTTTCTATGGCCTGATTCGCAAGCAGGCACCGGTCAAGGCGCTGCCGGGGCTGGTGGTGGAAACCTGGATGCTGGTACCGATTGCCCTCGGCTGGTTGCTGCTCAATCCGACGGCCAGCAGCGCCCAGGCCGAATTCTGGACCACCTCCCAGGCCTGGTGGCTGGTGGCCGCCGGCCCGATCACGCTGGTGCCGCTGGTCTGTTTCAACGCGGCTGCCCGGCATTTGCCCTACACGACACTGGGCTTTCTCCAGTATCTGGCACCGACACTGGTGCTGCTGCAAGCGGTCCTGCTGTTTGGCGAACACCTGTCGTCCAGCACCCTGGTAGCGTTCATGTTCATCTGGGCCGGTCTGGCGGTTTACAGCGTCGACGCGTGGATAAGTTTGCGCCGCCGCAGCTGATCAAAAAACACACAAAACCCTACAGGCCACGTCTCCCGTGGCCTGTATCATTCCTTCCCAAGGTTATCCACAGCGTGATCCCCGCCGATTGTGCGCAAGTGGTTGAAACTGCTGGTTTTTTGATCAGATCTTGGAGAACCCCGGCCGGTGTGGCCTGGCGGGGTGTCTCTACAGGTTATCCACAGGCGGGTGCACGTTTAACTTGGATAACCTCATCAGGGTTCACTGCGCAGCACCAATTCGACCATCAGGTCGTCAGCCAGGGTTTCCAGGCGCGATTGCAGTACGTCCAGCGACAGCGTCAGCGGGACGGCAAGAATCGCTTCGGCATGGAACAACGGTTCGCTGCTCATCGGTGCCGGGCGCACTTCGGTGACCAGCCGCTCCAGGTTCACCCCCTGCTCGCTCAACAAGCGTGTGATGTCACGCACGATCCCCGGACGATCATTGCCCACCAGTTCCATGGCGATCGGCTTCCAGGTGCAGGATTGTTCGATGCCACTTTCGGCGATTAACACGCGAATGCCCTGGGTGGACAAGCCCTGTAGGGCATCGACCAATTCGTCGTAGGCCTCGGCCGGCACACCCACTCGAAGAATCCCGGCGAATTGTCCCGCCATGCGCGACATGCGGCTTTCCAGCCAGTTACCGCCGTGTTCGGCGATGCATTGGGCAATGCGCTCGACTTGCCCTGGCTTGTCCGGTGCGAATACGGTGAGTACGAGGTGGTCCATGGCGCAGCCCTCTGGTCATGACTTTTGTTATAGAGAACCAAGTATAGGCAAGGGCTGACTCGGTGTTGACAGGTCTGACGTCATCGTCGGAACGCCGCCCGGAGCAAGCTCGCTCCCACAGGGATCGCGCAGGCCTTTGTGGGAGCGAGCTTGCTCGCGATAGGGTCGCAACCGATGAACCTGCGAACAACAAATCGTGTACAACTTTCGATATTTAACTGGAACAATCCACTGGTTTTTTGAGAACATCCTGCTCCGCGCCGTGACCGCAATGCGTCATGGGGTCGCAGAACGACGTAATAAGTCTAATTTTCACAACCGCAATTCATCATGTAGTATGCCGCAGCGCGCACTACATAACGTTGGATCGATGTCTGCCGCAGGCACGTTCGCAACCCTGAAAGCCCTGTCAGCAAGGCCCCAAGCCGTTGATTGGTCCCAACCCAGCCGCCCGCAAATGGCATGTACTGGTAGACGGGTTTGTGGTTTAAATGGCCCAAGGCTTCATTGTTAAATTGAAGAGCTGAAAAGCGAAATAGCTGAGCAGAGTGAGGCAAGCAATGACTGAACACGTTCAAGTCGGTGGCCTGCAGGTCGCCAAAGTCCTGTTCGACTTCGTGAACAACGAAGCCATTCCCGGTACCGGCCTCACCGCCGATAAGTTCTGGGCCGGTGCCGACAAGGTCATCCATGACCTGGCGCCGAAGAACAAAGCCCTACTCGCCAAACGCGATGATTTCCAGGCTCGTATCGATGGCTGGCACCAATCCCGCCAAGCTCTTGGGTCAGCCCAGGCGCACGACCCGAAGGCCTATAAAGCCTTCCTGCAAGAGATCGGTTATCTGCTGCCAGAAGCGGCCGATTTCCAGGCAACGACGCAAAACGTCGACGAAGAAATCGCCCGCATGGCCGGTCCGCAGCTTGTAGTGCCGGTCATGAATGCCCGCTTCGCGCTCAATGCCTCGAACGCCCGCTGGGGCTCGCTGTACGACGCGCTCTACGGCACCGATGCCATCAGCGAAGCCGACGGCGCGGAAAAAGGCAAAGGCTACAACAAGGTGCGCGGTGACAAGGTCATCGCTTTCGCCCGTGCCTTCCTCGACGAAGCGGCGCCTTTGGCGGCCGGCTCCCACGTCGACTCCACCGGCTACAAGATCGTCGACGGCAAACTGGTGGTCGCCCTTAAAGGCGGCAGCAACACCGGCCTGCGCAACGATGCGCAACTGATCGGCTTCCAGGGTGATGCTTCGGCACCGACCGCGATCCTGCTGAAAAACAACGGCCTGCATTTCGAAATCCAGGTCGACGCCAGCACCCCGGTCGGCCAGACCGACGCGGCCGGCGTCAAAGACATCCTGATGGAAGCCGCACTGACCACCATCATGGACTGCGAAGACTCGGTTGCCGCCGTCGACGCTGATGACAAAGTGGTGATCTACCGCAACTGGCTCGGCCTGATGAAGGGCGATCTGTCGGAAGACGTCGCCAAGGGCGGTCAGACCTTTACCCGCACCATGAACGCCGACCGCACCTACACCGCTGTCGACGGCAGTGATCTGAGCCTGCACGGCCGCTCGCTGTTGTTCGTGCGTAACGTTGGTCACCTGATGACCATCGACGCAATCCTCGACAAAGACGGTAACGAAGTGCCGGAAGGCATTCTCGATGGCTTGGTGACTTGCCTGGCATCGATGCACAACCTGAACGGCAACACCTCGCGCAAAAACACCCGCACCGGCTCGATCTACATCGTGAAGCCGAAGATGCACGGCCCTGAAGAAGCAGCGTTCACCAACGAGCTGTTCGGTCGCATCGAAGACGTGCTGGGCCTGCCACGCAACACCCTCAAAGTCGGGATCATGGACGAGGAGCGTCGTACCACGATCAACCTCAAGGCCTGCATCAAGGCGGCGAGCGAGCGCGTGGTGTTCATCAACACCGGTTTCCTCGACCGCACGGGCGACGAAATCCACACCTCCATGGAAGCCGGCCCGATGGTGCGCAAGGCGGACATGAAGGCGGAAAAATGGATCGGCGCCTACGAGAACTCCAACGTCGATATCGGTCTGAGCACCGGCCTGCAAGGTCGCGCGCAGATCGGTAAAGGCATGTGGGCCATGCCTGACCTGATGGCGGCGATGCTCGAGCAGAAAATCGCTCACCCGATGGCCGGTGCCAACACCGCCTGGGTACCATCACCGACCGCTGCTGCCCTGCACGCGCTGCACTACCACAAGGTTGACGTGTTCGCCCGTCAGGCCGAACTGGCCAAGCGTGCCCATGCTTCGGTGGACGACATCCTGACCATCCCGCTGGCGGTGAACCCGCAGTGGACCTTTGAGCAGATCAAGAACGAACTGGACAACAACAGCCAGGGCATTCTCGGTTATGTGGTGCGCTGGATCGACCAGGGCGTCGGCTGTTCGAAAGTGCCGGACATCAACGACGTCGGCCTGATGGAAGACCGTGCAACGCTGCGTATTTCCAGCCAGCACATCGCTAACTGGCTGCGCCATGGCATCGTCACCAAAGACCAGGTCATGGAAAGTCTCAAGCGCATGGCGCCAGTGGTTGACCGCCAGAACGCCGGCGACGCGCTGTACCGTCCGCTGGCCCCGAACTTCGACAGCAACATTGCCTTCCAGGCAGCCGTCGAACTGGTGGTCGAAGGCACCAAACAGCCGAACGGCTACACCGAGCCGGTCCTGCACCGTCGTCGTCGCGAGTTCAAGGCGAAGAACGGGTTGTAAACCAGCTCACTCCACAGCAATCCCCCGGTTGAAAACCGGGGGATTTTTGTTTCTGCGTCCTGCAAATGCAGAACTATCTCCTGAAGCGCAACGCGTTTGCAGCGATGTGGCGGCCTATTCTCGATGCATTCATGAACAAGGCAATTCCAAGGACCGTGATGATGAGAGCAAACAGTTTTTCACCACCAATGGGTTCGTCGAGTACATACCACGAGGTCAAGATACCCGATATCGGAACAATCACTGACAAGGGTGCAACCTGGCTCGCCGGATACTTCTCAATCATTCGGTTCCACACCCAATACCCGAATACCGTCGCCACATAGGCCTGGAACAGGACCGATGCCAGCACTGGAGCAGTTATATCCGTTAGCAACGCCTGGAAAGGGGCTGCTCCCTTGACCCAGTAAGTCATCAGATATAGAGGAGGTGTTGCATACAGACTCGACCAAACGACAAAGGAAAATATATCAACCACTTTGCTTCTCTTGACCAGCACATTGCAAAGACTCCAGAACAATGCGCCGAGCAGTACCAGAAAAAGTCCAAAGCTTTCGGCATCACCGTGCGTTACATGAATAATGAACATCAGCCCCACCAACGCCATGAGAATGCCGGCCACTTGTATTGCCGTCATTTTCTCGCCAAACAGCAGCACTCCCCAGATGACCGTAAAAAAAGCACTGAATTGCAAGAGCAAAGATGTCACGCCGGCACTGACGCCAAGAAACATGCCGTAGTTCATCAGCCAGCACATTCCGATACCAAACAACAAACCGTAGACGATAGTTACAAAAGTACTGACACCTTTCGGTTTCGGGATGAAGAACACCAGTGGCAATGCACAGAAAGTAAAGCGCATTGCTGTCAATATGAATGGATCGATGCCATCGAGACTGATATCAATTACCGTAAAATTGCTGCCCCACATGATTGTGACACCGACAATAAGTACAAGATCGCGAAATTCCATTTTCTTTATCATATCGTCCTCAATGCGATACACAGCCACACAACCCAGGAAAAGCAATGACCTTTGTCGGTATTTTATCCGCAGGAACTAGCCGCAGACTGAATACACGACAACCATCGGCATACTCAAGCCACTAAAAAGCGGAGTGCCAAACTGGCAACCTGGATAGTGCTACGACAGATTTCATTAAACCAAGTACAACATCAAATAGATGCCCACATTGGCTTTCAAGAACCGAACGATAGCTGAATAATCGAAAGAAGAAACAAGCTATGTGTGAGTAGCTTTTTCGCACACCAATTAGATAAATTTAATTACAAGCCTAGCTCACAAAAACAACTCAAGCCTGTAATTAACAATTACAGGCTTGAGTTATTTAATGCCCAATTCGCGTTTTACCAGTGTCCGCAGATGACTGGCGTCAATCGGCTTGAGCAGAAAGTCCACCACGCTCAAATGCATTGCGGCGATCGCATCCTTCACGTCGGCGTCACCCGAGACAATGATGATCGGCAATGCCGCCCTTACCGATTCGCGTACATGGCGGATCAGATCCAGCCCGTCAACGTGGCCCATTCGCAGGTCGGTGATCATTAAACCAATCGAGAGCTTTTTGATTTCTGCCTTGGTCAGCAGGATCTTGAGTGCCGCTTCGCCACTGGACGCCATTACACAGTGAATGCTGTCTATCGCCAGAATCTCTGACAGCAGCTCCCGGGCGTCTTCATCGTCATCGACGATCAGCACCCGTTGCTGCGGCAGGTCAGGTTCCAGCATTACGGCGCTCAGCGCTTCGCGCTCGGCGTCACTCAAAATGTCGTGGTCGGACATGGCTTTCCCTATATGTTCAATACAATTCCCTGACACAGCGGTGTGACATCGCTCAGCGAACCATCAATGTGCACCCCGTCGGATATTTTTCCAATAGCAGAATAGAGAGGTTTTTCTCACAGTTGCGTAAGGTTTTTCCGACATTCCATCACCCTGATCGCCTACCTAGACTTACGTCCAATGGGCACCCCGGCCACAGGGGTCGACCATGTCCGGGTCATCCGACTAAAACAATTCAAAAAAGACTGCGGTAATGGTTATGAGTAAAGCGGACGCCTTCACACAGGCAGGGAAAACCGCGGTGTTGCAGAACATCCAGGGCACGTTGCAATTCCTTCAGCGCTTCCCGCCCTTCAACCAGATGGAACACGCTCATCTGGCGTATCTGGTCGAGCAATGTCAGCTGCGTTTTTACGCCCACGGCGAGAGCATCATCAAACCCGCCGACGGCCCGGTCGAGCACTTCTATATCGTCAAGCAAGGCCGGGTCGTGGGCGAGCGTCCGCACACGGCCAAGGGTGGCACCGAAACGGTTTTCGAGATCACCACTGGCGAATGTTTCCCTCTCGCGGCGTTGCTGGGTGAACGGGCGACCCGCACCGAGCACCTGGCCGGCGAGGACACCTTCTGCCTGCAACTGAACAAACCGGCATTCATCCGCCTGTTTTCGCTATCGGACACCTTCCGCAACTTCGCCCTGCGCTGCGTCAGCAGCCTGCTGGATCAGGTCAACCAGCAAGTGCAGCAAAAAGCCGTGGAAACCCTCGGCACCCAATATTCACTCAATACCCGACTGGGCGAATTGGCCATGCGCCACCCGGTGACATGCGCCCCACAGACGCCATTGCGCGAAGCCGTGACGTTGATGCACGAACAACAGGTCGGCAGCATCGTGGTGGTTGATGAACTCAAGGCGCCACTGGGGATTTTCACCCTGCGCGACCTGCGTCAAACCGTGGCCAACGGCAGCAGTGATTTCAACGAAGCCATCGAAGGGCACATGACCCGGGCACCGTTTTTCCTGTCGCCGGATCACAGTGCATTCGATGCGGCGATTGCCATGACCGAGCGGCACATCGCCCATGTCTGTCTGGTCAAGGACCGACGCTTGTGCGGCGTGGTTTCCGAGCGCGATCTGTTTTCCCTGCAGCGGGTCGACCTGGTGCACCTGGCGCGCACTATCCGCAATGCCCACAAGGTGGAAAACCTGGTGGCGCTACGGGGCGAAATCGGTCAACTGGTCGAGCGCATGCTGGCCCACGGCGCGTCTTCGACGCAGATCACCCACATCATCACCTTGCTCAACGACCACACCGTGTGCCGGGTGATCGAACTGACCCTCGCCGAAAAAGGCGACCCCGGTGTGCCATTCAGCTGGCTGTGTTTCGGCAGTGAAGGCCGTCGCGAGCAGACCCTGCACACCGATCAGGACAACGGCATTCTGTTCGAAGCCAGGGATGCGGCCCATGCCGCCGAGATTCGCGGCAAGTTGTTGCCCATTGCCCAGCAGATCAACCAGAGCCTGGCGCTGTGCGGCTTCACCTTGTGCAAGGGCAACATCATGGCCGGTAACCCCGAGCTGTGCCTGTCCCGGGCCGAATGGGCGCGGCGCTTTGCAGTGTTTATCCGCGAGGCCACCCCGGAGAACCTGCTGGGTTCGAGCATCTATTTCGATTTGCGCGTGGTCTGGGGCAGCGAGCAAGGCTGTGAGCAGTTGCGTCGGGGCATTCTCGATCAGGTCGGCGACAACCGTTTGTTCCAGCGCATGATGGCCGAGAATGCGCTGCGTAATCGCCCGCCTGTTGGGCGTTTCCGCGAATTCGTGCTGGCGCGCAAAAATGGCGAGAAGGCCACCTTGGACCTGAAGATTCAGGGCTTGGCACCGTTCGTCGACGGCGCCCGGTTGCTGGCCCTCGCCCACGGTATCGAAGCGAACAACACGCTGGAGCGTTTTCGCCAGCTGGTCGCCAAAGAGGTCATCGAACCCCTGGACGGCGCCGCGTACGAAGAGGCCTATCACTTCATCCAGCAAACCCGCATGCAGCAACATCAACTACAGACCCGGGAGAATTTTCCTTACTCAAATCGGGTCGATCCCGACAGTCTCAATCATCTGGACCGGCGCATCCTGCGTGAGTCCCTGCGCCAGGCACAACGCCTGCAAAGCAGCCTGACCTTGCGGTATCAGTTATGAGCCTGTTTTCATGGCTGCGCCCGGCGAGTCCCACCCTCCCAGCTCATCTGCAACATCGGCTGGACCAATTACCGACGGCTGCCGACCTGTCTGAGTGCAGCCTGCGCGAGCAACGCTGGGTGGTGCTCGATCTGGAAACCACCGGCTTGAACCTGAACAAGGACCAGGTGTTGTCCATCGGCGCGGTGGTGATCGAGGACGGGGCCATCGATTTTCGCCAGCAGTTCGAACGCACCCTGCAATATCCGCAAGTGAAACTCGGCCCCAGTGTGCTGATCCACGGCATTGGCCCCAGCGCCATTGCGGCAGGCAGCGACCCGGCAGAAGCACTGCTCGACCTGATGGAGTACATCGGGGACAGTCCGGTGCTGGCCTTCCACGCGCCGTTTGACCAACACATGCTCGGCCGTGCGCTGAAAGATCATCTGGGCTTGAAGTTGCAGCATCCGTTTCTGGACGTGGCGGACATTGCGCCACTGCTATGCCCCCAGGCGCATATTCGCGAGGCCGGGCTGGACGACTGGATCGACTGGTTCAAGCTCGAAGTCTTCGAGCGCCACCACGCCAGCGCCGACGCCCTGGCCACCGCTGAGCTGGCGCTGATTCTGTTCAGCCGCGCGCGGCAGCAGCAGATTCATAGCCCGTTGAATCTGCAACAGCGCTTGAGTCAGTGGAAACGTCGGCAGCAGGCGCCTTCCTTCTGATCCTTACACCATCCCTGTAGGAGCGAGCTTGCTCGCGATGGTCGTCAACGATAACGCGTCCAATCTGACACCCCGCGTTGTTCTCTGGCTCATCGCGAGCAAGCTCGCTCCTACAAAGGCTGTCGCCAAATTCCCACACGACCAACGCCAATTGCTTACCTCCCTCGCTTCTGACACAATCGAGAACAATTCTCGTTAGTTAATATTTCCCAATCGGTGTGCGGCGTGTCGTCAGTCCCAAGCCCTCAAAGTGAGCTCGTCGGTGCGTTATATCGCGACCATCGCGGTTGGCTTTTGGCCTGGCTTCGACGCAACGTCGCCTGCCCGCAGCGGGCCGAGGACCTGAGCCAGGACACGTTCGTGCGCTTGCTGGGCCGCGAGGAACTGAAGGTCCCGGGCGAACCCCGGGCATTCCTGGTGGCGATCGCCAAGGGCCTGCTGTTCGATTATTTCCGCCGCGCCGCGCTGGAACAGGCTTACCTCACCGAGTTGATGCTGGTTCCCGAAGCCGAACAACCGTCGGCGCAAGAACAGCAAATGATCCTCGAAGACCTGAAAAACATCGACCGATTGCTCGGCAAGCTTTCCAGCAAGGCCCGGGCAGCGTTCCTCTACAACCGTCTCGACGGCCTCGGCCACGCAGAAATCGCCGAGCGCCTGGGGGTGTCGGTGCCGCGGGTGCGCCAGTACCTGGCCCAAGGCATTCGCCAGTGTTACATCGCGCTATATGGTGAGCCGACGTGAATCCGCTCAGTTCCAAACCGGTATCGGCCAACGTGCTGGACGCGGCGATTGCCTGGCAGTTGTCCATGGATTGTGCCAACCCGGTAGAACGCGAAGAGTTCGCCAAGTGGCACGCGGCCCACGAAGAGCACGCCCGCGCCTGGCGCCAGTTGGGCATGCTCGACCAGCGTATCGGCGTGGCCAGCGGCCCGGCCCGCACTGCCTTGCTGCAATCACGCGAAGGCATTCGCCGGCGAGTGCGCAAGCTTGGCAACAGTGTCGCCAGTATCGTTGCAGTGATCGGCCTGGCCCTGTTCGCCGGGGATCGTTACCTGCCGATCGACTATTGGCTGGCCGACCAGCGCACCGCCGTTGGCGAGCAGCGCACCCTGCGCCTGGCTGACGGCACGCTGATCAATCTCAATACCCACAGCGCGCTGGATCTGCGTTTCGATGAAAAGCAGCGGCGCATCGTGCTTCAGGAGGGCGAAATCCTGGTGGAAACCGGCCATGGCGATCCGCGGCCGTTCATCGTCGAAACCCGTGAAGGCAGCATGCGCGCGCTGGGTACGCGGTTTCTGGTCAAGCGCGAAGAACAAGGCACGCGCCTGAGTGTGTTGCAGTCGGCGGTGGCGGTTCACCCTGAGTCCAACCCGGCCGAACAGATTCTGCACGAAGGCCAGCAGGCACTGATCCGCAACAACGGTCTGGGTCCGGTGCTGGCCGTCAACCTCGGCGCGGATGCCTGGACCCGCGGCATGCTGGTGGTGGACAACACGCGACTGGAAGACCTGGTGCATGAAATCGGCCGCTATCGAAACGGTTTCGTCGGGGTCGCACCGGAGGTGGCCGACCTGCGCATCACCGGCAGCTTCCCGCTGCGCGACACCGACCTGGCACTCAATGCCCTGCTGCCGACCCTGCCGGTGCAGATCGAACAACACACGCCATGGTGGGTGAAGGTCGTGGCCAAGGCCGATACCAGACCCTGAAAAGCTTTGTGTCTGATCAACCGTCATCGCGAGCAAGCTCGCTCCCACATTGGAATGCATTTCAAATTGTGGGAGCGAGCTTGCTCGCGATGACGGCGTTCGACTCCCCGCAAAAACCGTTTTGACCCAATACCAGCCGCAACCGACTTCTGAATCGAAATTATTTTCATCAAGCCCTATCACTTTTTGATTTTCGTTCGGCACACAGGCAATTGAGAAATATTTCCATTCAGGAGCCGCTGTATGCCTCGTTCGCTAGACTCTCTGTTGCGCCGCAGTTTGCTGGCGGTCGCCATTGCCCTTTGCACCCCTTTGGCCGGCAGCCAACTGGTCGCCGCTGAACAGGTGTCCAGCGTCCGCACCTACAACCTGCCAACCGCACCGTTGGCCAGCACCCTGAACCAGATCGCCAGCCAGGCCGGGTTGGCCCTGTCGTTGAACCCATCCCTGGCGGCGGGCAAGACCTCGGCGCCGGTCAAAGGCCAGTTCGACGCAGCCGGCGCGTTGCGCGAAGCCCTGCGTGGCACTGGCCTGCAACTGGAGCTGAGCAGTGCGGGCACCTACAGCCTGGTGGCCGTGCCCGAGGGCGTGATGGACCTGCCGGCAACCAGCGTGATCGGTGTGCAAGACACTGAAAGCGCCTGGGGCCCGGCACAGGGCTACCTGGCCAAGCGCACCGCCGCCGGCACCAAGACCGACACCGCGCTGGTCGAAGCACCGCGTTCGATTTCGGTCGTCACTCGTGAGCAGATGGACGACCGCAACGTGCACACCCTCGATGATGCCGTGCGCTACTTGCCGGGCATCACCGCCAGCAGCTTCGGCAGCGACACCCGCTCCGACTGGTTGCGCGTGCGTGGTTTCGAACCGACTCAATTCCTCGACGGCCTGCCACTGCCAAAAGGTGTGTACGCCAACCCGAAACAGGAAACCTGGAACCTCGACCGCCTGGCGCTGCTGCGTGGCCCGGCCTCGTCCGTATACGGCCAGACCCCGCCGGGCGGCCTGCTGGACATGGTCAGCCGGCGCCCAAGCGCTGAAGCCAGCAGCGAGATCCAGTTGCAGTACGGCAGCGACAACCATCGCCAGATCAACTTCGCCAGCACCGGCAAGATCGACGACGAAGGCCAGTTTCTGTACAGCCTCAGCGGCGTGCTGCGCGACGGCGGCACTCCGATCGACCACATCGATGACAAGCGCTACAACATTGCGCCGAGCCTGACCTGGAACATCGACGAAGACACCAGGTTCACCCTGCTCACGCAGTTCACCCGTGACGATACCGGTATCACCAGTCAGTTCTATCCGATCCAGGGCACCAAGATCGACATGCCATTCGGCGAGATCTCCCACCACAAGAACCTGGGTGATCCGAACTATGACTTCTATGACCGCACCTACTACGCGCTGGGTTACGCCTTCGAACACCGCCTGAACGATGTCTGGCAGTTCCGGCAGAACCTGCGCTACACCAGGTCGGAGCTGTCGTTCCAGGCCGTGACCGTCAACAGCTACAACCCTGACTTTGCCAACCTCGGCTTTGTCGTCGACGATCAAGGCAACACCGGCCGTGGCACCACCAATGTCGACGAAGACATCACCCAATTCGCCGTGGACAACAACTTCCAGGGCGACTTCGTCACCGGCGACGTCAGTCACACCTTGCTGATCGGCCTGGACCACCAGCGCAACACCACCAACTACCTCTCGATCTTCGGCACCGCGCCGGGCATCAACGTCAACGACCCGATCTATGGTTTGCCGATCACCCGTCCGGCACGCTCCACGGCGTTCTACGACTACGAGCAGAAGACCCAGCAGACCGGCCTGTACCTCCAGGACCAGATGGCCATCGACCAATGGCGCCTGACCCTCGGCGGTCGTGAAGACTGGGTCCACACCGGCACCACGTTCTTCAACAAAGGCGATGCCACCAACACCGAGCGCGACAAGAACTTCAGCGGCAACGCGGCGATCAGCTACGTGTTCGACTCGGGGTTCGTGCCATACCTGTCCTATGCCGAATCGTTCCAGCCGACCAGCAATGCCGTCGCCTCGCCGACCGAGTCGTTCAAGCCGACCGAAGGCAAGCAATGGGAACTGGGTATCAAGTACCAGCCACCGGGCAGCAACACCCTGCTGACGGCGGCGGTATATGACCTGACCCAGAAAAACGTTTCCGTCACCCACAACGTGGGCAACGTGACAGTCACCAGCCAGACCGGCGAAGTGAAAGTCAAAGGCCTGGAGCTGGAAGCCGTTTCCGACGTGACTGAAAACCTCAAGGTCACGGCTGCCTACACTCTGGCCAAATCCGAAGTGCAAGAGGGCATTTACAAGGGCAACCGCCTGCAACTGATGCCTAACCAGCAAGCATCGGTGTGGGGCGACTACACCTGGCACAACGGCGTGCTGGATGGCTTCGGCATCGGCGCTGGCGCGCGCTATACCGGCAATACCTATGGCGATCAGGCCAACACCTGGCTGGGCAAAGCCGGTGCTTACACGGTGTTCGACGCGGTGGTTCACTACGACCTCGGTCGCCTGGACAACAGCCTCAAAGGCGCTTCGCTGGCCGTTAACGCAACCAACCTGTTCGACAAGGACTACATCTCGACTTGCGACAGCTTCTACTGCTACTACGGCGACCAGCGCAGTGTCGTCGCCAGTGCAACCTACAAGTGGTAACGCGTTGAGCTGACACGCCCAATGATCAGGCCGTCCTTCGTGGACGGCTTTGGTTTTTCTGAAGGCCAAGAAATGAAAAGTAAAACTATTCGCCGCTGGTCCGCTGTTCATACCTGGACCAGCCTGATTTGTACGGTGTTCCTCTTGCTGCTGGCACTGACCGGCCTGCCGTTGATCTTTCACCACGAGATTGACCACTTGTTGGGCGATGCGCCTGAAGTGAAGGAAATGCCGGCGGACACTCCGCACCTGAATTTGCAGCAGTTGGTGCAGGCCGCCGAGCAACATCGCCCCTACGAAGTCCTGCAGTATTTTGGCTTCGAAGATGATGAGCCCAACACCGTGCTGACCATCATGGCCGCGACCGCGGGCACCGAGCCGAACTCGTCCCACACCTTCATGCTCGACGCCCGTACCGGCGAAGCGCTGGAGACGCCATCGGCCAACGGCGGCTTCATGCTGACCATGCTGCGCCTGCACGTGGACATGTTCGCCGGTTTGCCGGGCAAATTGCTGCTGGCGTTCATGGGGATTCTGTTCGTGGTGGCGATCGTTTCCGGCACGGTGTTGTATTTGCCGTTCATGCGCCGCTTGAAATTCGCCACCGTGCGCCAGGACAAATCCACGCGCCTGCGCTGGCTCGACCTGCATAACCTGATCGGCGTGGTGACGTTGACCTGGGCCCTGGTGGTCGGCGTGACGGGCGTGATCAGTGCCTGCGCCGACCTGATCATTGCCGCCTGGCGCAACGACAGCCTGAGCGCGATGGTCGCGCCGTACCGCGATGCGCCACCGCTGACGCAACGGGCGCCGGCCACCCATCTGCTCGACATCGCCAGGGACGTTGCGCCGGGCATGCAGCCGGACTTCATCGCCTTTCCCGGCACGCGATTCTCCAGCGAGCACCATTACGCAGTGTTCATGAAAGGCAGCACGCACCTGACCTCGCACCTGCTGACGCCGGTACTGATCGACGCCAGCACCCTGCAAGTCACTGCCGTGGCCGAACGACCGTGGTACATGGACGCCATGGGCATGTCGCAGCCACTGCACTTCGGCGACTACGGAGGCATGCCGATGAAGATCCTTTGGGCGACCCTGGATGTGCTGACCATCATCGTGCTCGGCAGCGGTGTTTATCTGTGGGTGGTGCGGCGCAAGGCTGTAAAACCCGTGGCGGAAAAAGCGGAGAGCGTGGCATGAAGCCCCGGCAGTCGAACTTCTGGAAAGTGTTTGCCATTCCGACCGTCATCGCAGTGCTCAGCGCGGCAGGGTTGTTTGCCGCGTTGCTCGGGGATGGTGTTTGGGATTCGTTGAGCTGGTTGGGGCTTGGCATCCCGGCCGCTCTTGCCCTGCGCGGCCTCCTGCAACGCCACTGATCCCTGTGGGAGCGAGCTTGCTCGCGATGGCGATAGATCAGTCAACACTGATAGTGACTGTCGTACCGTTATCGCGAGCAAGCTCGCTCCCACAGGAGATTGTGATCTTGAGCAATCGGATCAACACGCTATGCTGCCCGACACTGCCACCGATCGAGACGCTGCCATGTCTGCCCCGAGCATGACCCTGTACCACAACCCGCTCTCTCCCTTCGTTCGCAAAGTCATGGTGCTGCTGCACGAAACCGGTCAACAGGACCGCGTGGCGTTGCAGACCAGCGTACTCACCCCGGTCAACCCGGACCTCACGCTGATCGAAGATAATCCCCTGGGTAAGATCCCGGCGCTGCGCCTGGCCGATGGCAACATCATCCATGACAGCCGGGTCATCCTCGATTACCTCGATCAGCAGCACGTCGGCAACCCGCTGATCCCCCGCGAAGGCTCGGCCCGCTGGCGGCGCCTGACCCTCGCTTCGCTGGCCGACGGGATCATGGACGCGGCCGTGCTGGTGCGCTACGAAGTCGCCCTGCGCGCCCCGGAAAAACACTGGGACGAATGGCTCGACGGCCAGCGCGACAAAATCCGCCGCGCCCTGGCATTGCTGGAAAAGGACGCGATTGCCGAGCTGACCTGCCACTTCGACGTGGCCGCGATCAGCGTGGCCTGTGCACTGGGTTACCTGGATTTGCGCCATCCGGATCTGGACTGGCGCACGGCGAATCCGCAACTGGCGGCGTGGTATTTCGAGGTGAGCCAGCGGCCTTCGATGATTGCGACGATGCCGAAGGTTTAAGCCTGCAAAAGATCAGCAATCCGGCTTGTCGGCCGTAAACCGCCGAGCCGGATTCACCGCCGCCCCGAACTCACGCAACGCCTTGGCGCCAATCAGCAACGGGTAGTTGAAGCTGCTGCGGTCGGTGAGGTTGACCTCCACGGTGCGCTTGACGTTGCCCAGACACAGTTCCAGATCGACCACCGGACGCTTGGTCGGCGCGACGACTTCGCGGTCCTCTTCGTCCTCTTCGGAACGGGTCTTGATCTTGCTGACGCGCGCGACCTTGTGTTCGTAGACCTGGTTGCTCGCGTCCTTGGTGCCGAGGCGGAAACGCACCCAGTCTTCGCCGTCACGCTTGAAGGTTTCGATGTCCTTGGCCGACAGCGACGCGGTCAGGGCGCCGGTGTCCATTTTGGCCTTGAGAACCTGCCCGCCGATTTCCGGCAGGGCAATGTATTCGTAACGCCCGTACAGGGTCGGCTCGGCGGCCATGACCGGCAGGGCGATAAGGGAGAGCACTGCAAGGAGGGATTTCACGTAATGGGTTTCCATGAGAGTGAGCAATCGGATTTTAGACCGTCGTTCGCTTGATCGTTCCCACAACGTTACCGACCCAAAAGTGAAACATTCGTCAGCACCGATTTGGCCTGCCGCCCGAAGCTGCTTATCATGGCGCGCCCAACCGCCTCCACGAGTGACTTATGCGCCGCCTGCTCACCGGCTGTTTCGTGACCCTGCTGCTTGTGCTCAACACCCTGGTCCTGATCGGGCCACTGCTGGTGTTTGCCCTGCTCAAGCTGGTCCTGCCTGGCCGTTTTCGCGATTACGCCTCATGGGTGGTGATGTGGATCGCCGAGACCTGGTCCGAGATCGACAAGCTGATTTTCCGCCTGTACATCCCCACCCAATGGGACATCCGCGGCGGTGACGATCTGCGCCGTGATACCTCGTACCTGGTGATCAGCAACCATCAATCCTGGGTCGACATCCCGGCGCTGATCCAGACGCTGAACCGACGCACACCGTTCTTCAAATTCTTCCTCAAGAAAGAACTGATCTGGGTGCCCTTCCTGGGCCTGGCGTGGTGGGCGCTGGATTACCCGTTCATGAAGCGCTACAGCAAGGCATTCCTGGCCAAACGCCCGGAACTGGCGGGCAAGGATCTGGAGATCACCAAACAGGCCTGCGAGCTGTTCAAGCGCCAACCGGTAACCGTGGTCAATTATCTGGAAGGCACGCGGTTCACGTCGGCCAAACGCGCTCAACAGCAATCACCGTTCAACTACCTGCTCAAGCCAAAGGCTGGCGGCGTGGCGTTTGTACTGGCGGCAATGGGCGAACAGCTGGATGCGATTCTCGATGTGACGGTGGTTTACCCGCAGCAGAAGATTCCGGGGTTCTGGGACTTGATCAGCGGCGATGTGCCAAGGGTCATCATCGATATCCAGACCCGCGATCTCGACCCGGCGCTGTGGCAGGGCGACTACGAAAACGATCCGCTGTTTCGCGAGAAGGTCCAGAACTGGGTCAACCAGCTCTGGATCGAGAAGGATCAGCGCATCGACGCCTTGCGCGCCGGGCACCGCTGAATCAGCTACCGGTGCCCCAGATGCTGCCCAGGCTGCTCAGCAGCGTACCGCCGACGCCCTGCTGACCGAGGTACTGCAGGAGCACCGGGGTAAACAGGCCGATCATGCCGCTGTCCATGCCCAGGGCGCTGAAGGCGTTGTTCAGGTCGTTGGTGTCCTTGACGTTACCCAGGGCATTGTCCAGCCCTGCCGCTTTGCCGCTGGAGCCGAGCAGACCGGCCAGCGCACCCAACTCGCCGCCGCCCGAGAGCATGTCGATGCCTGGCACGCTTTTGGCCAGTTCCGAGTAGTCGGTCGAACTTAACTGGTTCTTCGCCAGCCCCAGCATCGCCCCGGCACCGCCGATGGCTTGCTGTGGGGTGATGTTCAATTGAGTGAGCGTGCTCAGCAAGTCGGCTGTCTGCGGTGTGGGTGCGGCAGTCGCTGCCACGTCACCGCCCTTGATGCCCGAAATCGCATTGGCCGCATCGTTCAGGCTGAACTGTGCAAAGGCCGGACTGGCGGACAGTGCCAACAGCGAAGCCAATGCAATGCCGCGTGAAATCTTCATCCAGACATCCTCTTGTGCCATGAAACCATCCGAAAACCGGCGGTAAAACTGCCGGTTTGACCAGGCATCCTCAATCATGTTCCTTGCCGCGCATCCACTTTTACCCCGGTCACGTATAAGAAACGTGAATCCCTGGATGTCGCGCGATGAATAAGGCGTCAACGCAACCTATCAATACTGATAGTACCTGCCGCAGTCCACCTCCCCCAACATGACGGCTCAAACCCGTGTAAAGGAGTACATCATGATACGTAAAACACTCGCGGCAAGTGCCGTACTACTGTCAGTATTCACAGCCAACGCTTTGGCGGCAACCACTATGTGTCCGTCAGCTGCAAGCATCAAACAAAAACAGGAGGAACAAGGCTACAGCTATACCGCCCCCGGTCCGAACGGCCGCGTCTGGGTAGGCGAAAACCCCTATGCCAACGAGGGAGATCTTAAAACCTTCGTATTCACCGGAGCGCTCTACCGGACCGTCAGTTCCGAAGGTAATACGGATGTAGTTTCGTGTGATTACGAGGGTGACGACTGGTATGCGTTTGCCAGGATGACGTTGTACTCCTTCAGAGAGTGGGCCCCCGTCAAGGGCACAAAATGGGAGGCGCAACCCATTAAAGAAAAGGCCGGCGCTTCCAACAAAGCCAAGTCCGTTGAACACTGCGATTCACGGGTGGAAAAGGAATGTGAGTTCAACTACAGAGTCCTGACCATGCCACCGACAGGCCATTGAACAAAAAAAAGGGCGACCTCGGTCGCCCTTTTTTTAACCCGATGGCCTTAGGCCGCGCTGAACATCTTGTGCGGATCGATCACAAACTTCTTCGGTACGCCGGCATCGAACTCGCCATAACCCTGCGGAGCCTGATCCAGGCTGATCACCTGAACGCCTACCACTTCGGCGATGTTGATGCGGTCCCACATGATGGCTTGCATGAGCGCGCGGTTGTATTTCATCACCGGGGTCTGGCCGGTATGGAAGCTGTGGGACTTGGCCCAGCCCAGACCGAAGCGGATGCTCAGGCTGCCCATTTTCGCGGCAGCGTCGACAGCACCCGGGTCTTCGGTCACGTAGAGGCCGGGGATGCCGATCTTGCCTGCCACACGCACCACGCCCATCAGCGAGTTGAGTACGGTGGCCGGGGCTTCGTGTTTCACGCCGTCATGGCCATGGCCACGGGCTTCGAAGCCTACAGCGTCGATGGCGCAATCCACTTCCGGCTCGCCGAGCAGTGCGGCGATCTGCTCGTGCAGCGGCGTGTCCAGGGACAGGTCGGCGATTTCGAAGCCCTGGGCCTTGGCGTGAGCCAGGCGCACGGTGTTGACGTCGCCGATGATCACCACCGCCGCACCCAACAGGCGAGCGGATGCGGCCGCCGCCAGGCCGACCGGACCGGCACCGGCGATGTATACGGTGCTGCCCGGGCCGACGCCAGCGGTCACGGCACCGTGATAGCCGGTCGGCAGGATGTCGGAAAGGCAGGTCAGGTCGCGGATTTTTTCCATGGCCCGGTCGCGATCCGGCAGTTTCAGCAGGTTGAAATCGGCGTACGGCACCATGGCGTATTCGGCCTGGCCACCGGTCCAGTCGCCCATGTCGACATAACCATAAGCGCCACCGGGACGCGCCGGGTTGACGCTCAGGCACACGCCGGTGTGCATTTCTTTGCAGGAGCGGCAGCGCCCGCAAGCCACGTTGAACGGTACGGACACCAGGTCGCCGATATTCAGGTTCTCGACGTCGCTGCCCTTCTCGATCACTTCACCGGTGATCTCATGGCCCAGCACCAGGCCGGTTTGCGCCGTGGTACGCCCGCGCACCATGTGCTGGTCGGAACCACAGATGTTGGTGGACACCACACGCAGGATGACAGCGTGTTCAATCTTCCTGCCGCGCGGGTCCTGCATTTTCGGATAGTCAATACTCTGCACTTCGACCTTGCCAGCGCCGAGATACACCACACCACGATTACCAGACATGCTTTCACCTCGCTGTTGTTTTTATGGAACCGCGTTGCCCAGGCAGGCAGCGCGTTAAGTGCTCGGGAATTCAAAAGATCGCAGCCTTCGGCAGCTCCTACATTGATTGCATACCCCTGTAGGAGCTGCCGAAGGCTGCGATCTTTTCAGGCAGTAAAAAACGCTAGAGAACAACCGTCCTGTTCGCGTTCAAAAACACTCTTCTTTCAATGTGATAGCCCACCGCCCGGGCCAGCGTCAGCCCTTCGATATCCCGCCCCTTGGCGATCAAATCTTCCGGATAATGGCTGTGGTCCACTGCCTCCACACCCTGGGCAATGATCGGACCTTCATCGAGGTCGTTGTTGATGTAATGCGCCGTGGCGCCCACCAGTTTCACGCCCTTGTTGTAGGCCTGGTGATAAGGCTTGGCGCCCTTGAACCCGGGCAGCAGGGAGTGGTGGATGTTGATCGCCTTGCCATCGAGCTTGCGGCACAACTCCGGCGACAGCACTTGCATGTAGCGTGCAAGGATCACTAGTTCGGCGCCGGACTCTTCGATGACCTGCCACACCTGACGCTCTTGGGACGGCTTGTCGTTCGGATCCAGCGGGAAGTGGTAGTACGGAATCTGGTGCCAGTCGGCCAGCGGCTTGAGGTCCGGGTGGTTGGAAACCACGGCAGCGACGTCCATCGACAACTGGCCGATGCGCTGGCGATAGAGCAAGTCGTTGAGGCAGTGATCGGCCTTGGAAACCATGATCACCACTTTCGGCCGATAGTTCGGCGCGACCAGTTCGAAGATCATGCCGAAGGCTTCACCACGCTCGGCCAGGCCCGCGCGGAACGACTGCTCGTCGAAGCCATCGGGTTGGCGAAATTCCACACGAATGAAGAAACGGCCCGAGAGCCGGTCATCGAAGGAGTGGTGCTCGGTGACGTAGCAGCCCTGCTCGAACAGAAAGCGGGTCACCGCGTCCACGGTGCCGAGCACGCTGGGGCAGTCGGCGGTCAGAATCCATGTGTCTGGGGCGCGGCTCATAGCAGTGACTCCCTTGAAAACGGTAGATGCCTCCTGTAGGAGCGAGCTTGCTCGCGAAGGACTTCAGGACGACGCGTTAAATCAGGAAGCACGCGTTATCGTTGACGTTTTTCGCGAGCAAGCTCGCTCCTACAGTTGATCGGTGATCAAGCCTGAACGCTCAGCCCGTACTCGGCAGAAGCATCCTGCAACCACAGCCACCAGTAATCCGAGAAGCTGCGACGAATCAACAGTTCCCAAGTGTCCTCAGCGGTGTGACGGATCATCAGTTGCGACTTGGCGAACACCGTGCCGACAGCTTTGCCTACCGGGAAGTTGTTCGGGTGCACGTCGTAGCTGGTGGACTTCATCAGCACCTGGCGCACGTTCGGGCCGCTCAGTTCGAGGACTTGCTGGCCACCGCTGACGTTGACGATTGCAATGTGCAGATCGCCAAGCGCTTTGCGGAGCTTTTGCTCGGCGGCCAATTCTTCGCCGGTCGGCACGATCAGCAGCCACTCATCCGGCCCCATCCATTGCAGGCTGGTTTCGCCTTTGACGATGACGCTCAGCGCGCCCGGCAACTCGATGCCAAGGGCCTTGTGCACGCCCGCGGCAAACGCGGCATCGTGGCCATCGCCACGAATGGTCAAGTGGCCGAGGAGTTTTTTCTCACGCACGGTCACGCCGGCGTTCTTGCGACCCTTGCCCACCAGGCTGGCGAGGTCGGCGTGATGCAGCGACGACTCGGCCTTGGCCCCGGAGGTTGGGCGTTGTTGGTAAACATTGGCTGCGGTCATAAAGCACCTGTGTTGAATTTTGTTGGTTCCGGCCCTTGTGGTGGCGCTTCTGCCGCCATCGCGAGCAAGCTCGCTCCCACAGTGGACTGATGCCTGACACAAATTTTTCTGGCGACTTCAATCCTGTGGGAGCGAGCTTGCTCGCGATGGCGGCAGCTCACACCCCACAGGACCCGAAGCCTTTACACGTTCTGGCGTTCGCCCTTCGGATCGAAGAACACCGAAGAAACGATTTCCGCCTCGATCACGCTGCCATCCGCCAGCGGTGCGAACACGCGCTCGCCCATGCGGTTCAGGCCGCCCTTGACCACGCCCATGGCGAACGAATAGCCCAGGGAGTTGTGCAGGTAACTGGAGGTCACGTGACCAACCATGGTCATCGGGATCGCCTGCTTGGTGTTAAACACCAGCTGCGCGCCTTCCGGCAGCCATTTGTTCGGATCGATCGGCTTGAGGCCAACCAGTTGCTTGCGCTGATCACGCACGCAATCTTCACGGTTCATGCCACGCCAGCCGATCCACGAGAACGGTTTGGTGCGACCGACACACCAGCCCATGTTCAGGTCGTCCGGGGTCATCGAGCTGTCAGTGTCCTGGCCGACGATGATGAAGCCCTTCTCGGCCCGCAGCACGTGCATGGTTTCGGTGCCATATGGCGTCAGGTTGTACTTCTTGCCGGCATCGACGATTTTTTCCAGCACACCCATGGCGTAGTCGGCTTGCACGTTGACTTCGTACGACAGTTCACCGGTAAACGAAATCCGGAACACCCGCGCCGGCACACCACCGACCAGACCTTCTTTCCAGGTCATGAACGGGAAGGCTTCGTTGCTCAGGTCGATGTCGGTGACTTCAGCGAGCAGCTTGCGGCTGTTCGGCCCGGACAGGGTCATGGTTGCCCAATGGTCGGTGACGGAGGTGAAGTACACCTTCATCTCCGGCCATTCAGTCTGGTGGTACAGCTCCAGCCACTGAAGTACGCGAGCCGCGCCGCCGGTGGTGGTGGTCATGACGAAATGGTTATCGGCCAGGCAAGCGGTCACGCCGTCGTCGAACACCATGCCGTCTTCTTTGCACATCAGGCCATAACGCGCCTTGCCCACGTCGAGCTTGGTCCAGGCGTTGGTGTAGACGCGGTTGAGGAACTCGCGCGTATCCGGGCCCTGGATATCGATCTTGCCCAGGGTCGAAGCGTCGAGCAGGCCGACGCTGTCGCGCACGGCTTTGCACTCACGCTTCACTGCAGCGTGCAGGTCTTCACCGGATTTCGGGAAGTACCACGGACGTTTCCACTGGCCGACGTCTTCGAACTCGGCGCCGTTCTTCAGGTGCCACTGATGCAGAGCGGTGTAGCGTACCGGCTCGAAGATGTGCCCACAGTGACGACCGGCCACGGCGCCAAAGGTCACCGGCGTGTAGTTCGGACGGAACATGGTGGTGCCCATCTGCGGGATGGTCACGTTCAGCGAGCGGGCAGCGATGGCCAGGCCGTTGACGTTGCCGAGCTTGCCCTGATCGGTGCCGAAGCCCAGCGCGGTGTAGCGCTTGACGTGCTCGACCGACTCGAAGCCTTCACGGGTCGCCAGTTCGATGGCGGCGGCGGTGACGTCGTTTTGCAGGTCGACGAATTGCTTCGGCGCCCGTGCGGTGTTCTTTTCATGGGGCACCTGGAACAGCGCCAGGGTCGGCTCTTCGAGACGGCTCAGGGCTTTCGGCAGTACGCCTTCGACGGTCTGGAACCCGGCTTCAGCGGCGGCGCGGGCGCCTCCTTCAAAACCGTCGGCCAGAGAATCGCCAAGGCCGTAGACGCCGTTGATGCCACCGACACACACGCGTTTCTGCGGCGCTTCACCCGGTACGAAACCGAGGATGTCTTCGCGCCAGATCGGCTTGCCACCCAGGTGCGAAGCCAGGTGAACCACCGGGCTGTAACCACCGGAGCTGGCCACCACGTCGCATTCAAGCCATTCGCCAGGGCTGGTCACGGTGTGGGCTTTGACATCGATGGCGGCCACACGGGCAGCGGTCACGCGCTTGCTGCCACGGGCTTCGATCACGGCGCTGCCGGTGAGAATGCGGATACCTTTGGCACGTGCTTCTTCCACCAGCGCACCACGCGGGTTGCTGCGGGCATCGGCGATGGCCACCACTTGCAGGCTGGCATCGAGCCAATCCAGGGCAACGCGGTAGGCGTGGTCGTTGTTGGTCGACAGCACCAGCTTCTTGCCCGGTGCCACGCCGTAACGGCGCACGTAGGTCGAGATGGCGCCGGCGAGCATGTTGCCCGGTACGTCATTGTTGCCGTAGACCAGTGGACGCTCGTGAGCACCGGTCGCCAGCACCACGCGAGTGGCGCGGACCCGGTGGATGCGCTGACGCACCTGGCCAATCGGTGCGCGGTCGCCGAGGTGATCGGTCAGGCGCTCGTGAATGGTCAGGAAGTTGTGGTCGTGGTAGCCGTTGACGGTGGCGCGCGGCAACAGCAGCACGTCCGGGGTGTTCTTCAGCTCGTCGATGACGCTGGCGACCCACTCGGTCGCAGGCTTGCCGTCGAGGCTTTCGCGGGAATCGAGCAGGCTGCCGCCGAACTCTTCCTGCTCATCGGCGAGGATCACACGGGCACCGCTGCGCGCAGCCGCCAGTGCTGCCGCCAGGCCAGCAGGGCCAGCGCCAACGATCAGCACGTCGCAGTGCTGGTTCATGTAGTCGTAGGTGTCCGGATCGTTCTCGGTCGGCGAGCGGCCAAGGCCGGCGGCTTTGCGGATGTACTTCTCGTAAGTCATCCAGAACGATTGCGGGTACATGAAGGTTTTGTAGTAGAAGCCCGGAGGCATCAGCTTGCCGCCGACCTTGCCGAGAATCCCCATCATGTCGTTGTTCACGCTCGGCCAGCCGTTGGTGCTGGTGGCGACCAGGCCTTGATACAGCGCCTGTTGCGTGGCGCGCACGTTCGGGATCTGCGTGGCTTCGGTGGCGCCGATCTGCAGCACCGCGTTCGGCTCTTCAGCGCCCGCAGCGAAGATGCCGCGCGGACGGGAATACTTGAAGCTGCGACCGATGATGTCGACGCCGTTGGCCAGCAGTGCAGCGGCCAGGGAATCACCTTCGAAGCCTTTGTAGTTCTGGCCGTTGAAGGTGAAGCTCAAGACTTTGTTGCGGTCGATCCGTCCGCCGTTGGACAGGCGATTGATCTGGCTCATACCTTCTCTCCCAGAGCCGTGCTGGCCGCTTTCGGGCTATCGGTCTTGTCGGTGAATTGTGGCTTGGTGCCGATCTTGTAGGTTTCGAGAATCTCGTAGGTCACGGTGTCGCGGGTGGCGTTGAAGTACTGACGGCAACCGGCGACGTGATCCCACAGCTCGTGGTGCAGACCGCGCGGGTTATCGCGGAAGAACATGTAGTCGCCCCACTCCTCGTCGGTGCAGGTGTTCGGATCCAGTGGACGCGGGATGTGCGCCTGGCCGGATGCATGGAATTCCTCTTCGGAGCGCAGTTCGCCGCAGTGAGGACAGAAGATATGCAACATGGGGATTTCTCCTGTTAGTGGGCAACCGCAGCAGCGCCGTGTTCATCGATCAACGCACCGTTGTGGAAACGGTCGATGGAGAAAGGTGCGGCCAATGGGTGCATTTCACCCTTGGCCAGGCTCGCGGCAAACACGTTGCCCGAGCCAGGTGTGGCCTTGAAGCCGCCGGTGCCCCAACCGCAGTTGAAGAACATGTTCGGTACCGGGGTTTTCGAAATGATCGGGCAGGCATCCGGCGTGGTGTCGACGATGCCGCCCCACTGACGGTTCATGCGTACGCGCGACAGCACCGGGAACATCTCGACGATGGCCTGGACGGTGTGTTCGATCACAGGGTAAGAACCGCGCTGGCCGTAGCCGTTGTAACCGTCGATACCGGCGCCGATCACCAGGTCGCCCTTGTCGGACTGGCTGATGTAACCGTGCACGGCGTTGGACATGATCACGCTGTCGATAATCGGCTTGATCGGCTCGGACACCAGCGCTTGCAGCGGGTGGGATTCGATCGGCAGGCGAAAACCGGCGAGCTTGGCCATGTGCCCGGAGTTACCGGCAGTCACCACGCCGACGCGCTTGGCGCCGATGAAGCCCTTGTTGGTTTCAACGCCGATGCACACGCCGTTTTCCTTGCGGAAACCGATCACTTCGGTCTGCTGGATCAAGTCCACGCCGAGGGCGTCGGCGGCACGGGCAAAGCCCCAGGCCACGGCATCGTGACGGGCCACGCCGCCGCGACGCTGGACAGTGGCGCCCATCACCGGGTAGCGAGTGTTCTTGGAGCAGTCGAGGTACGGGATCTCGTCGGCCACTTGCTTGGCATCGAGCAGCTCACCGTCGACGCCGTTGAGGCGGTTGGCGCTGACCCGACGCTCGGAATCACGGATGTCCTGCAGGGTGTGGCACAGGTTGTAGACGCCGCGCTGGGAGAACATCACGTTGTAGTTGAGGTCCTGGGACAGGCCTTCCCACAGTTTCATCGCGTGTTCGTACAGGTGCGCCGACTCGTCCCACAGGTAGTTGGAGCGAACGATAGTGGTGTTGCGCGCGGTGTTACCGCCGCCCAGCCAGCCCTTCTCGACCACGGCCACGTTGGTGATGCCGTGTTCCTTGGCCAGGTAGTAGGCCGTGGCGAGACCATGCCCGCCACCGCCGACGATGACCACGTCGTAGACCTTTTTAGGGGTCGGCGTGCGCCACATTTTCTGCCAGTTTTCATGATGGCTGAGAGAGTGTTTGAAGAGGCCGAAGCCCGAGTAGCGTTGCATAGTCATTTACTCCAAAACCGCACTCAGCGATAAACCGGGAAGTCCGCGCACAGGGCTGCCACTTGCTCGGCGACATTGGCCTCGACATCGGCGTCGCCGAGGTTGTCGAGGATGTCGCAGATCCAGCCGGCCAGCGTGACGCACTGGGTCACCTTGAAGCCGCGCGTGGTCACCGCCGGGGTGCCGATGCGCAGGCCGGAGGTCACGAACGGCGACTGTGGATCGTTCGGGACAGCGTTCTTGTTCACAGTGATGTGGGCGCGACCGAGTGCTGCATCCGCCTCTTTGCCGGTGAGGCCCTGACGGATCAGGCTGACCAGGAACAGGTGGTTGTCGGTACCGCCGGACACTACATCGTAGCCGCGTTTGATAAACACGCCGGCCATGGCCTGGGCATTGTCGATCACTTGCTGCTGATAAGCCTTGAAGCCTGGTTCCAGCGCTTCCTTGAAGCACACCGCCTTACCGGCGATCACGTGCATCAGCGGGCCGCCCTGGGCACCGGGGAATACCGCGGCGTTGAGCTTCTTCTCGATTTCTTCGTTGGCCTTGGCTAGGATCAGGCCGCCACGTGGACCGCGCAGGGTCTTGTGGGTAGTGGTGGTGACCACATCGGCGTAAGGCAGCGGGTTCGGGTACAGGCCGGCAGCGACCAGACCGGCAACGTGGGCCATGTCGACGAACAGCAGTGCACCAACCTTGTCGGCGATCTGACGGAAGCGCGGGAAGTCGAGGGTCTTGGAGTAGGCCGAGAAGCCGGCGACGATCATCTTCGGCTTGCACTCGACGGCCAGGCGCTCGACTTCGTCGTAATCGATCAGACCGGTTTTGGTGTCGATACCGTACTGCACGGCGTTGTACAGCTTGCCCGAGGACGACACTTTGGCGCCGTGGGTCAGGTGACCGCCGTGGGCCAGGCTCATGCCGAGGATAGTGTCGCCTGCTTGCAGCAGGGCCAGGTACACGGCGCTGTTGGCCGAGGAGCCGGAGTGCGGCTGGACGTTGGCGTAATCGGCGCCGAACAGTTGCTTGGCGCGCTCGATGGCCAGCGCCTCAACCTTGTCGACGTGCTCGCAGCCACCGTAGTAGCGCTTGCCCGGGTAGCCTTCGGCGTATTTGTTGGTCAGGCCGCTGCCTTGCGCTTGCATCACGCGCTTGCTGGTGTAGTTCTCCGACGCGATCAGCTCGATGTGATCTTCCTGACGTTGCTCCTCGGCATTCATCGCCGCCAGCAGTGCATCGTCGTAACCCTGGATCTGGTCTTGCTTGCTGAACATCGCGTCTCTCCCAGCGGCGGCGGTGCGCCATTCGTCTCGGTGAGGCACTGGTTTTTCGGCAGTGCCCTTTGATAGCGATGGTATGACTGGCTTGGAGTCGTCAAATGCCTACGGGCGCCACGCAAAGGTGCGTTTACGACATGGCGGGAAATGGCTGGCCGAACCCGACCGTCGATCCAGCGCAGATCCCCTGTAGGAGCGAGCCTGCTCGCGATAGCGGCATCACATTCAACATTGATGTCGGCTGACCCGCCGCTATCGCGAGCAGGCTCGCTCCTACAGGGTCATCCGATGGCCTGTCGCACTGCGAGCAACAGCAGGAAATGCACGGGATACAGCGCATACGCCCAACGTCGAATGGGCGGTGGTTTTACGTCATGGGCATGTCGCAACAAGAACACTCCGAGCCATGGCGCAATCAGACAAGTGGCGACTGCCGCCATCGCCACGTGATTGCCCAATCGAACAGAGTAATACAGCACCTGCCACTGATTGCCCGCCAGGCACACCAACCCCGCCAACAGCGCGAAGTACCAGGGCCGCTGCAGTACCAGCAGCATCGCCAGCGGCAACAGCACGCCAAAGAACCCGAACATCAATCGCTGGGAGAAAAACCCTGCCAGCAGTACCGCGCCGACGGCCAGCAGTCGCGATGCAAGCACCGGCTGC
The DNA here is from genome assembly GCF_056402055.1 of Pseudomonas sp. P4_C4. Classification (NCBI taxonomy): domain Bacteria; kingdom Pseudomonadati; phylum Pseudomonadota; class Gammaproteobacteria; order Pseudomonadales; family Pseudomonadaceae; genus Pseudomonas; species Pseudomonas sp. P4_C4. Next base: position 127,334 of record NZ_JBFUID010000004.1, read on the forward strand.
TGCCAGCCACGAACCACCAGCAAGCCCAGGGCAAGGGTGGGCAGCACATTCAAGGTGTCGGGATCGGGAATGAACATTCGGTAAGGAATTTCACTCACCGCGCTAAACAGCAGCAACCACCCCAGATAGCGCCACTGGCCACCGGTCGTCGCAGTCCCCACGCGCGCCAGATTGGCCGCCATCGCCAGGCAGAACCACGGAAACGCCAGGCGTCCCGGCACATACAGCAAATCGGCGGAATAACCGACATATCGCAGGTGATCGAGCACCATGCTCAAAAGCGCCAGCCACTTGAGCAGATCCAGTGCCCCGTCCCGCTGCTTTAAGTGCATGGCCTTGTGCATGTTCTTGTGCATAGTCACGTGCATAATTGCCCTTCGACCGTGTATTTTCCCGACAGCGACATCCTGTGCGCTCCACCTGACGATCTTGGGTACAGTGCGCACCCTCATTGACCACGGGACGCTTCACCATAGGCATCTCGACCACGGAAGCAGGCCATGACCGACAAGAGCCAACAATTCGCCAGCGACAACTATTCCGGCATCTGCCCTGAAGCCTGGGCTGCCATGGAACAGGCCAACCACGGCCACCAGCGCGCATACGGCGACGACGAGTGGACCGCCCGGGCCTCCGACGGTTTCCGCAAACTGTTCGAAACCGACTGCGAAGTGTTTTTTGCCTTCAACGGCACCGCCGCCAACTCGCTGGCGCTGTCGTCGCTGTGCCAGAGTTACCACAGCGTGATCTGCTCGGAAACCGCCCACGTCGAAACCGACGAATGCGGCGCCCCGGAATTCTTCTCCAATGGCTCCAAACTGCTGATCGCCCGCACTGAAAACGGCAAACTGACCCCGGAATCGATCCGCGAGGTCGCGCTCAAGCGCCAGGACATCCACTACCCGAAACCCCGCGTCGTGACCCTGACCCAGGCCACCGAAGTCGGCAGCGTCTACACCCCGGACGAAATCCGCGCCATCAGCGCCACCTGCAAAGAGCTTGGCTTGAACCTGCACATGGACGGCGCACGGTTCTCCAACGCCTGCGCATTCCTCGGCTGCACCCCGGCCGACCTGACCTGGAAGGCCGGGGTCGACGTGCTGTGCTTTGGCGGTACGAAAAACGGCATGGCGGTGGGCGAGGCGATTCTGTTCTTCAACCACAAACTGGCCGAAGACTTCGATTACCGCTGCAAGCAGGCCGGGCAGTTGGCGTCGAAAATGCGCTTCCTGTCGGCGCCGTGGGTCGGGATCCTGGAAAACGACGCCTGGCTCAAATACGCCAACCACGCCAACCACTGCGCGCAATTGCTGGCCGAAATGGTCAGCGACATCCCCGGCGTGGAGCTGATGTTCCCGGTACAGGCCAATGGCGTGTTCCTGCAGCTGTCGGAGCCGGCCATCGCTGCGCTGACCGCCAAGGGCTGGCGCTTCTACACCTTCATCGGCAACGGCGGCGCACGCTTCATGTGCTCGTGGGACACCGAGCAAGAGCGCGTGCGGGAACTGGCGAAGGACATCCGTGAAGTGATGTCCCACTAAAACTCTGGCTTACACCGCTCTCCTGTGGGAGCGAGCTTGCTCGCGATGAGGCCAGCACATCCAGCATTGATGTCAGCTGACACTCCGCCATCGCGAGCAAGCTCGCTCCCACAAAAGCCAACACCATCTCCCCCTGTTGCTTGCTCCTCGTCTACATTGTCTGTCGAGCCGATCCGCTCACATAACAACAATCAGGAGCGTCAGCATGTCATTGCAAGGCAAAACCCTGTTCATCACCGGCGCCAGCCGCGGCATCGGCCGCGAGATCGCGCTGCGGGCCGCACGCGATGGGGCCAACATTGTGATCGCCGCCAAAAGCGCCGAACCCCACGCCAAGCTGCCAGGCACGATTTTCAGCGTGGCCCAGGAAGTGGAAGCCGCTGGCGGCAAGGCGCTGGCCTTGCAGGTGGATGTGCGCGAAGAGGTTGCCGTCCGTGAGGCACTGGCCCAGGCCAACGAACACTTCGGTGGCATCGATGCACTGATCAACAACGCCGGGGCGATCAAGCTGACCGGGGTCCAGCACCTTGAACTCAAGCGCTTTGACCTGATGCACCAGATCAACACCCGTGCCGTATTGCTGTGTAGCCAGGCTGCGTTGCCGTACTTGAAGAAGTCCAGCGGCCACATCCTCAACCTGTCCCCACCCCTGAACCTGGCCACCAAGTGGTTTGCCCAGTACAGCCCGTACACCGTGACCAAATACGGCATGAGCATGCTGACCTTGGGCATGAGTGAGGAATTCAGGAATTACGGCATCAGCGTCAACTCGCTGTGGCCGCAGACCATGATTGCCACCGCTGCCATCGAGTTTCAGCTGGGGTCAAGGGAATCGTTCAAGCATGCACGCCTGCCTGCGATCATGGCGGATGCGGCGCATGTGATTCTGAGCAGCGCAAACCGCAGCCTGACAGGGCGCTTGTTGATTGATGAGGAAATACTGCGAGAAAGCGGTGTGACGGAGTTCGAGCACTATCGGTTCGCACCGGACAGCGACGACAAGCTGATGACGGATCTGTTCGTCGACTGATTGGATCGAACCCACCTCTGTAGGAGCGAGCTTGCTCGCGATGGACGCTAACGATAACGCGTGCTTTCTGAATAAACGCAGCGCTTTCAAGCCCATCGCGAGCAAGCTCGCTCCTACAGGGGGGCGACGTTAGTTAGAACTCGATACGCACGTCACCCTTCGGCACACTGCAGCACGACAGAATATACCCTTCGGCTTCGTCTTCTTCAGTGATCCCGCCGTTGTGTTCCATCTCGACTTCACCACCCAGCTTCAACACCTTGCAGGTGCCGCAGATGCCCATGCCGCAAGCTTTCGGGATCATCAGGCCGACCTTGGCCGCCGCCGCATGCACGGTCTCGCCCGGGGCCACGCGGATGCTCTTGCCGGATGCGGTGAATTCCACCTGATGCAGATCCGCCGCGTCGATTTCCGGGGCATCGGCCGCTTGTTCAGCGTGTTCCACGGCGTCGGCGCGGGCTTCTGGCGGAGTCGCGCCGAAGGACTCTTCGTGGTAGCGCGACATGTCGAAGCCAGCGCCTTCCAGCAAGCGCTTGACCGCGCTCATATACGGTGTCGGGCCGCAGCAGAACACTTCACGCTCAAGGAAATCCGGCGCCATCAATTCAAGCATTCTGTGGTTCAGGTAACCGCGATAACCAGCCCAGGGCTCACCCATGCCATGTTTCTCGCAAATCAGGTGCAGGCTGAAGTTCTCGATCCGCGACGCCATGTGTTCCAGTTCGCGGTGATAAATGATGTCTTTGGGCGAGCGGGCGCTGTGGATAAACGTCATGTCGACGTTGCCGTTGGTGTCGTAGAACCAGCGCGCCATGGACATGCACGGCGTGATGCCGACGCCGCCGCTGAGGTAGAGTATTTTCGGCGCAGGGAAGTCCATGGCATTGAACAGTCCGACCGGCCCGTGCACCGCCAGCTCCTGGCCTTCATGTAGAGTGTCGTGCAGCCAGTTGGACACCTTGCCCCCCGGCACGCGCTTGATGGTCACCGAAAAGCTGTACGGCACCGACGGCGAACTGGAAATGGTGTAGGAGCGCATGATCGGCACGCCGTCGATTTCCAGCTCCAGGGTGACGAATTGCCCGGGCTTGAAAAAGAACAGAATCGGCTGGTCGGCCATGAAACAGAAGGTGCGCACATCCCAGGTTTCCTGGATGACTTTGACGCAACGGACAATGTGTCGACCATTGGCCCAGGTCTGGGTGGTTACCGGGTTCAGGAAGCTGTTGGACATGCTGATCTCCACGGCCGACTGTCGGCCTTCATGTTGGCGATTCTGCGTATAGCGCGAACCACCCATTTACCTATCTGCGACATTCACATACTTATCGCGACCAGCCCCCAATTACCGGGGGTTGCGCGTCGGGAACAGATTGGGCCATGTCGCCCATGGATAAGGTTCCGGGCAGCGCCGGCCCCACACTCGCCTCAACAGATAACTGCTGTTTTTTGTCTTGCGTCGCACAACCGTAGCCACTATTCGCCGGCCACACAGAATGGCCTTGAGGATTAAATGATGGACGTCACTACTACCCTGAGCCTGGGCGATCCGCTGGAACCCGCACGCAAGGCCACCGCACAGATGCTGCAAGAGCGCGAGCGCACCTTCTCACTGCCGCAGCCGTTTTACTCCGACGAGCGCCTGTTTGATATCGACATGCAGGAAATCTTTCAGAAAGAGTGGTTGATCGCCGGCATGACCTGCGAAATCCCGACCAAGGGCAACTACCTGACCCTGCAGATCGGCAAGAACCCGATCATCGTGATTCGTGGCGCCGATGGCGTGGTGCATGCGTTCCACAACGTCTGCCGTCACCGTGGTTCGCGGCTGTGCACCAGTGAAAAAGGCAAAGTCGCCAAACTGGTCTGCCACTACCACCAATGGACGTATGAGCTGGACGGTCGCCTGCTGTTCGCCGGCACCGAAATGGGCGCCGACTTCGACATGAAGCAGTACGGCCTCAAGCCTGTGAACGTGAAAACCGCTGGCGGTTACATCTTCATCAGCCTGTCGGAAAACCCGCCGGCCATTGATGACTTCCTGTCGACGCTGAACCATTACATGGAACCGTACGACATGGAGAACACCAAGGTGGCGATTCAGACCACCTTGTTCGAAAAAGCCAACTGGAAACTGGTGCTGGAAAACAACCGCGAGTGCTACCACTGCAACGCGTCGCACCCGGAACTGTTGAAAACCCTGCTGGAATGGGACGACGTCACCGACCCGCGTGCCGACCAGGCCTTCAAGGATCACGTAGCCGCTTCGGCCGCTGCCTGGGAAGCCGAGAAGATCCCTTACGCTCACGCCAGCTTCGGCCTGCGTAACCGCATCGTGCGCATGCCGCTGCTCAAGGGCACCGTATCGATGACGATCGACGGCAAGCAGGGCTGCAAAAAACTCATGGGCCGGATCCAGAACCCGGACCTGGGCTCGATGCGCATCCTGCACCTGCCGCACTCCTGGAACCACTGCATGGGCGACCACATCATCGTGTTCACCGTGTGGCCGATCAGCGCCCAGGAAACCATGGTCACCACCAAGTGGATCGTGCACAAGGACGCGGTCGAAGGCGTGGACTACGACGTGGAGCGCATGCGCCAGGTCTGGGATGCGACCAACGACCAGGACCGTCGCCTGGCCGAAGAGAACCAGCGCGGGATCAACTCCACCGCGTACCAGCCTGGCCCGTACTCCAAGACCTATGAGTTCGGCGTGGTGAACTTCGTGGACTGGTACAGCGAGCGGTTGCTGAACAACCTTGGGGCCGAGCCTGCGCCTTATCTCAAAGGGGTTCCGGTCCAGGGCTAATCAAGATCAAAAGATCGCAGCCTTCGGCAGCTCCTACAGGTGTACACAAGACCCTGTAGGAGCTGCCGCAGGCTGCGATCTTTTTAAGGGCAACACACCATTACTGTAATGCCGAAGACCACCGCACCGACCCATTCTCGCCAATAAACGTCTCTTCGATGTTCTCCCCCACCAGCCGCACCTTCACATACCCGTTCAATACCCGATCCGGATAGGCCGGATCCCGCGCATTCTGCGTTTCCGACCACAACACCCGCGAATGCCCGTTCAGTTCACTGGCGTTGCCGTAAGGGATCGCCCCATGCCCGGCGCAACGTGCATGCAACCCGCCCTGGGTGGCGTAACAGATGCCGTTATGCAAATGCCCCCAATACCAGTAGTCCGGCTCGCGCCCCAGGGCGTCGCACACCGGTTGATACAGCGCGGTCTTGTTGTGCCCTGAGATGTCAAAGCCCTGGTGATGACTGAGCACCATCACTTTCTTGCGCTGCGGCAGGCTTTTCATCCAGTCGATCTGTGGTTGGTTCAGGGTGCCATCCATGTACAGGTTCATGGCGTCCGAGGCATACGCCGAGTCGAGGCCGATCACCAGCCAGTCGTCGTTGTACAACGCAAAATAGCTGGTGCCCTGCTGCGCCGCAAAGCGCTTGGCCAGTTCCTTGAAATAGCCGTGGGCGCCGCTGTACATCTCGTGGTTGGAATTGAGCGTGAACGAGCCCTGCGTGCCCATCGGCCAACCGGCCATGTCCACGTCTTCCTGGGAGCGGGTGCCGGCGTAATACACATCCCCCAGGTGAATAGTGAAATTGGCCCGGGCCAGTTTCATCTGATTGGCCACCGCCACCGCCGGGGCATGGCTGTCGAATGGCCCGGTGCCCCAGTCGCCGGCGATCGCCAGGGTCACGTCGCGCCCCATTTTCACCAGTGCCGGGTCCGTGGCGAACGGTGCGTGATGGTGCAGGTTTTCAATCCACTTCAGCAGGGCCTCGCTCCATAAAAGATCGAGCAGTTCCCATTTACGGCAACCGAGCAGACTGCCGTCCTTCAGCACCCGGGTTTGCAGTTCATCCACCGATTGCGGCAAGGGGCTGGCGTTACCGATGCGCAGGATAGACAAGCCGTGGGCCAACTCCCACGGCACGCTCGGCTGATCGTCCGGCAACTCGCCATGCTTGAGCACGTACTGCGCCTGATCGTGGCCACGTTTGAGCAGCGCGATGATGGCTTCGAACTCCTGGGGTTCGAGCTCGCTGACGAGCTTCATCCAGGCCATTTCCACGCGCGTGAGCAACCCGTGCAGCCGCACTTTGACCTTGTCGTACTCATTTCCCAAATGATTGACCAGTGACATATCGCCTTCCTCCATCCGATTGGAATCACAAGGTTTTCATGAACTCAATGAGCGCCCGCTTATCGAGTTCCGACAGCTGCGTGCCGTACAGGTGGCCGCCGTTGTGGTTGCCCTCCAGACGGGTGTCGTATTTGAAGTCCGCCGAAGCTTTCATTTGCTCGCCACTGGTGACGAAACCAACCTTGTCCTGGTCGTAAATGTCGGAGCCGGTGAAGAACACCTGCGGCCGCAGTTGCGGTGGTTGCAGCAGATCCCACAGTGTCGGCACCGAACCGTTGTGCAAGTACGGCGCGCGCAACCAGATGCCGTCGGTGGGCGTGTTGCTGTAGCTCTGGGTCTTGCGGTAGGCGCCAAAATCGAACGGCGACTTCTTGAAGCCGTGGAAGGCCGTCACCAGACCCGTGGTGAACGAATTCAGCCGATGGGGATCGGTACCCAGTTCATCAATGTTGGTGGTGACCTGACCGGTGTCGGTGCGGCCGAAATCATGGCAACCGGCGCAGTTGTTTTCCCAGACCGGCTTGCCCCTGGCGACCTTGGCCTGATCCAGCGCGAACGGCCAGGCCGGTGCCTTGTGGCCCAGCAGCCAGTTGGTCACCCGGTTGAAACTGGTTGGCAGCACCGACTCCGGCGTCGCGCCCACGGCCATGGCCGCCGCATAGTTGCGTTCGTGGATGTCGTTGTTGTTGCCGTCCCAGTGCAGGTACAGCGACTCCCGGGGTTTCTGGTTCCAGACTTGTGGCAAGTCGACGGTGCCGATGGTCGAGTCATCCGGGAAGCCGAACACCACCATTTTCGTCGGATTGAAGGTGTCGGTGCGACCCGGTCCTTGCGGTGCGCGCAGTTGTTGCCAGGCATAGGCCTGTTTCTGCTTGATCAGTGCGTTCGTGGCCATCGGGATGATCAGGTAGCGGTTGTACAATCGCTCGAAAAAACCGAGCTGGAACTTGCTGTTGATCGCTGCCATCACCGCGTCGGTGGTGAATTTCGGGTCGCTGGCGCAATCGTAGGCGAACCACTGGAAGGCTTGCAGCTGCAGGGTGTTGGCCGGCGCACTGGCCACCGCAGTGGCGACGTCGCTGGCATTGGTGCGGTAGGAGCCGGTGTGGCACAGCGCGCAGTTGGGCTCCACGGTCGGGTAGCCGATTTGTCGTTTGGCCATGCCGATCGGCAGATCCTTGCCGTTTTCGTAGAGGAAACCGAACACTTCGTAGCCGCCAGGCTTCGGCAATTTTTCCGGGCACATTTGTGGCAGCACGGCGAACAGGTAATACGGGATCCGCGCCTCAATGCCGAGGCCGATGGCGGCGTACTTGTAGTGGTCTTCGTCGGAGGCGTATTGCTCGGCCGGCACCACCCGCAGCATCTGGTACCAGGTCTGGTAACCGATGAACGCCAGCAACAAAACCACAATCGAAGTGCCCACCTTGAAACTGTGCCGTTGCCAGCGCTGCGTCCACCCAGCACGCCAGGCCCGCCAGCCATCGCACAGCAAGGCCCACGGCCGACTCGCCGGAGCGCTGCCCAGGCACAGCAGAATCCCGAGGATCAGGGACATGCTCAGATCGCCCAGCAGCATCGGCACGAATACCTGGGCCTGGTTGCTCGTATTGATCAGATAGATCCAGAACGCCACGGCGACCAGTCGCGACAATACGCACAGCCACGAATGCACGACATATCGCGGTGCGTTGAAGCCTGATGGCATGTAGAACAGGCTGATCCCCACCAGCAGCATGCCGGCATTTTCCAGCCACGGATCGGAGAGTTGCGGCGGCATACCGAGCATCGAGGTCAGCAATGCCGGCGCAAACAGCGCCGGGATTGCGAACACCATGTTCATTAAAATGCCTAGCCAGATGAAGCGTTGAAACCAGCGGATGTAACTGTCCATGGCATCCCTTTCCTTTTGTCCTTTTCGAGCGCCACACCGCCCCCTTGTAGGAGCTGCCGAAGGCTGCGATCTTTTGCCTTTAAAAGATCAAGATCAAAAGATCGCAGCCTTCGGCAGCTCCTACGCGGTTGCGTCAGCCGAGGGCGGTTTTTTCCAGGTGTTGCAGGATGATCGGATACACATCCACCACCGCGTTCTTGCCGAACATGCAGTCGATGTGGCCGTAGCCCGGCACCACATGCCGGCTGTAGCGCTCCGGCCCGTGGGCCTTGCACACCCGCTCGTAGGTCTTGAGCGTGCTTTCCGGCAGGTAGCATTGGTTGTCGGCGCCGCTGATGAAGCAGATTGGCATGCTCAAGCGCTCAAAGTGCGGCATGTACACGTCATGCCCCTTGAAGTCCACTAGATGCCCCTTACGCACGATCAGCGCCAGATGCTCGAAGGTGTGCATGTTCGACTCACCGAACAGCTCGTGCAGGTTGTCGTGCAGGGTTTCATTGAGGGTGTCGTGGCGGTACAGCGAGGCGTACATGAAGGTGATGCGGTGGCACACCGGGTTGGTGCAGTAACCCTGGGCTTCGATCCGCGCATAGCCGTTGAGGGCTTTGTCGTAAAGCTTGTTGAACCAGTTCTCCTTACTGTCGGCGTAGGCCGTGAGTGATTTGACGCCGACCGCGTCGAGCATCCCCGGCAGGTGCAGCCCGGCCTTCAACCCTGTCGCAGTGGCGACCACGGTGTCGGCGGCAATTTGCGAGCAGACCACCGAGCGCACCCCTTGCAGCCCGGCCAGCAGCGACATGAAGAAAGTCGTCGCGCCGTAGCAATGCACCACGCACTGCACATCGTTAGCCTTGGTTTCCTGTTGGATCTGAGCGATGGCCGCCTTGAAATCGTATTGGGCGATCTGGTCGCCGTTCCATTCCTGTTTGCTCGCTGGTAGCAGAATGCTCACCCGCAAATCCAGCAACCAGACGTCGTAGTCATGCTTGCACAGGTATTCCAGCAGGTTGGTCTGGATCGTGTCGGTGGAGAAAATATTCGAGCCCACCCCCAAGCCATGCACCAGCATCACCGGGCCTTTTGTGCCGCCCTGATAGCGGGTCAGCCTTAGTTCGACGCCATCCTCGGTGGAGAAGAAATGCACACTCGGTGGCGGCGCATCCAGCGGCCGTTTCTGCCGCGGCGGTGCATCGGGGTTGAAGTAGATGTCACCGGCGAACACCCCGCCATAGCTTTCCCAGAGGATGCCGGCGAAGAACTTGCCGAAACGTGCCAAACCGTCGATGCGCTCGCGCTCGTTGCGGGCGTTGAGCACCTTCATGGTGGTCATCTGTTTGGCGAAATCGGTCGGGTGGATGTGCATCACCCCGGAGCCGATCACCTCGCCACTCTTGTCCGGCCCGCGATACAGCGTGATGTAGAGAGTGCTGGTGTCGTGCCAGATGTTCAGCACGCCATTGTCTTCCGGCACGGTTTTGAAGGCGCTGAAGAAATAATCACTGCCGTCCTCGGCGGTCAGCTTCATGTCGTAGTTCATGTGGCGCACGCCGACCTGTTGCTGATACTGCTCGAACAGGTTGAACACACCATTGCTGGCGGTCAGCGGCTCAGGCGACAACGCCAGCGCGTTAACCGTGCCGACCAGGGTTGCGGCGTGCTCCGGCTCCTTGATCATACGGTTGAGGTCGGCGGCGGTGATGGTCAGGGTGAAGTCGATCGGTGAATTGTCCGCTTCGCCACGCTTGGCCGCGGCTTCATAGACTTTCAGGTCGGTGCTTTGTGCAGCGGTGAAAGCCCGGGAGAAATAGCCCTTCATGGTTTCGGTGAACTGCACACCGAGGGTCTGCGGCACCGACGGTTTACGCGGCGCCGACGGCAGTCTGTAGTCGATGTGCCAGCCGCGATCAGCCGCCAGCAGACCCATATTGCGCTCGCTCACCGCCGAGATGGTCAGCAGCGGGTTGACCGCCAGCGACGTCGGGATCACCGCACCGTCGGTCACATACAACGAGGCGTACACATCGCTGCCGCTGGCACCACTGAACACCTGCCCCTTGTGGTTGACCACGCCTTGCGCCGCGTCCTCGCCCATCACGCAACCGCCCAACGGGTGTACCGAGACGATGCTGTGCTTGAGCAACTGGGTCCAGATCGGATTTTCCACCCAGATCCCGCCCAGCGCCTTGGTGCTCTGGTGCAGCCGTTGGTTGCCGAGTTTGACGTTTTCCTGCTCGCCGACACCCGGCCAGTCGATACGCAGCTGGTCCTTGCTGTCGAGCAGCATGCGTCCATTGCCGCTGTCGTGACTCATGATCAGGTAGGTCTGCATGTTGTGCAGCGCGCCGTAGTACGGGCCACGCAGGAAGCTCTCGACTTCGCGTTCCTTGTACTTCACCTTGGCGCTGAACGTGTCGTCGCTCGGTACGCCAAGCAACTCGGCGAATCCGGCCATGCTCGGCACCATCGGCCGGCCGAGGGCGCCAGGGATCGAACCTTCTTCGATGACCATGCGGCTGCGCCAATCGCCTTCGGTACGCATGTCGATGATCGAGGTAATGCAAGGACCGACCGGGTGCAGTTCCTTGGCCGGATGCGCGCCGAAACCGATACCGTTGATGCTCTGTTCGCAGTTGTGGCCGAAGCCGAGAATGTCGCCGTTGCCGCTCATGTTCTCGCCAAGCTGGCCAGACATTGCCAGGCCTTTGTCGCGAGAGCGCAGGAGGATTTCGGTGGAGCCAAGCGTGCCGGCAGAGACCACGACGATGTCGGCTTTGACGAACAGGGTCGGTGCGCAAAACTTTTCGCGACCGCTCTCCAGGTACTGGAAGTGCACGATCCAGCCATCGCCATCGCGCTCCAGATACCGCACTTGGGCTTGACAGAAAATCTCCGCACCGTGGTTCCAGGCGTCCGGCAGGTAATTCATCAGCGTGGTGTTCTTGGCCTTGTTGTTACAGCCCGAAACGCAGTCGCCGCAGTGGTTGCACGGCAGCTGCTCGACGCCGACGTGGTTGGTGTTGTTCGGCAGTTTGTCGAAGGTCACGTTGATCGGTGGCTTGTAGAAAAGTGCACCCTGCTTGAGGTAATCCGCGGATTTTTTGTTGGCGTCAAGTTTGGGCAGGTTCGGCGCAGTGTCCGGATAGGGATTGGGCTTGAGCATTTCCCGGGCGCGGGCGTAACCGTCCTTGAGCAGGGTGTCACGGTGTTCGCGCACTTCCAGCGGCCAGCGCGGGTCGTCAAACACCCCGGGCTCCGGCTCCAGGGAGACGTTGGCGTTGATCAGCGACGTTCCGCCGAGGCCGCAGCCCACCACCACGTTCTGTTGGGCATTGACGTGCAGGTCGAACAGCCCGGTGCGTGAACCGATGTGGCCGTCCGGATCGTGCACCTGCAGCTCTTCAGTGGCGGCGAGCATGGTGTTGGGGTACTCGCCGGGGCGGATTTCCCGACCGCGCTCCAGCAGGCACACCCGTTTACCGGCCCGGGACAGGCGCGACGCGGCAATGCCGCCGCCGTAACCGGAACCGATGACGATCACGTCGTAGTGTTCCTTGATCTCGCTGATGGGCGTTGCAATCCGTGTCATGAGTAGGTTCCTCTCAGGCGAATTGGGCAACTCTACGGTTGCCTGCAATCAATGGACGAACGGGCACCAAGCCTGCGGGCGAACCCGGCGGCGGCGCAGCGGTTTGGGCAGGATTCAGGCGCTATAGGCGAGCGCGCTGGTTGGCGGTACGACGCAGCGTGCGTTTGCGCGGCAACGGCGTCGTCAGCAAAGCGCGGAACGCGCAGGGAATGGGGGACGAGCGATGGGACTGGCTATCCATCATGTGTTCTCCCTGAACCTGATGTGGATAAGTGACGGCTGTCCTTGGTGCCATTGGAGTGAAGACAGGCGACAGAATGAAGTCAAGGTATTGCCCTAGAACTGTATGAAATCTGAGCTATCGCGTTGCGCACTATAGCCGGCGGGGCTTGCAGGGTTTGGCGAACAAGTTATCCACATAGCCACCCACAGCAAATGGGGACAACTATGGAAGTGCTGGAAACTTTCTCCACAGAAAACGAAGAAAATCCGTGACTTATTCAAAATCGGAGTTTTCTGCGGCAGCAGGTCATTTTTTAATCAACAGCACAGACACCACGTTCTACATGGCCTGTGGCGGATGACAAACACCTTATCCACAGAAGCGCCAACAGACTTTGGGGGCAACTTCCCGACTTCTGTGGAAAACCTCTGAAAGCCACGAAATATCTGCACTTGCCAGCGCTTCAACTGTAAAAGACAGCGGATTGGTCGTTTTTTGATCAAACTCATGAAAGTCACGTTTCATAAGGCCTGCAGCGGTAAGCGAACATCTTATCCACAGAAACGCCAACAGAGATTGGGGGCAAGTCGCAGCGCTCACGCGTCCTTATTCCCTGAAAAAGCCATGAAAAACCATAGCTTAGGCTGGTTATTTTTTGATCTTGTGGCTGTATCGCCCGGTTTTCACGGGCTGCAGCGATGGGCAAACAGGTTATCCACAGTGGCGCTAACAGGGATTGTGGGTAAAACGCATCAACCCTTGTTGAAACACGAGCGCCCCGACTCGATATCCAGATTCAACTCAAAGTCATTGAAGGCACGCCAGCCGAGCAAAATCGACGGCACGTACCGACCAAGCACCCATGACGGCGGGATGGTGAAGCGCGGGTAGTACTTGTAGGTAATGGGCATGCTATGGCCTGACAGATTCAGCAGGCCCTTGAAGGTCTGATAGCGTGGCTTGTCGGCAGAATCAACGGGGGAGTTGCCCGGCGAGGCCGACGTCAGGTAATCGACATTGCCGGTGTCGACGATGGCCCGGGTAACCCGATTATCCAGGCGTGCGGCGATGGTCAAGCGTTGATTGATGTCCATGCGGGTATACACAATCGACGATTCACAGCGCGCGGCAGGCACCGGGTTCAGTTCCAGGGTTCTGCGGGTGATTTTCAGGCGTCCCAACTTGCTGATCAGGTCCAGCCCCAACAAATTGTCCCGGTCGCTGACAAACACCAGCACATTCCTGAACTCGCTGCCTCCCACCTTTATCGAGTCAAGAATCCCCAGCCCGGCGGACAGGTCGCTCTCGCCATAAAAAGTGCTGTAGGCGTAGTGGGCGTCGGGCAACAGCCGGATCTCCATCAGCCTGGCGGTCTCGACATTGACCCGTGTTTGCGGGGCGCCGGTATCGAGTACGAAACGCGCCGAATGACCATTGGCCGCGTCGACATCGATGAAAGGCAGCACCTCGCTGGCAATGAAAGAGTCACTGGCATACGGATGAATCTTCAACACTTCGCGTTGCCCGGATCCTTTCACCGAGAACTCGCCGGTCCCTCTCAAGATCGAGAGGGACTGGTTGCCGAACATGGAAAACAACGCGTTCAGCTCCTGACTGGCCTCGATGGCACGGGCGTGTTTGCGCTTGACCGCCAGAACATAATCCGGCAACTGGTTGGCCGCTTTGGCTTCGAACATCCGGGCGATGACAGACACTGAACAACCGAGGTTCTTTTGTGCATCCAGCACCCTGTCACAGTGCTGGCGCATTTGCGCCAGGGAGGCGTTCTGTCCCTGCGCGGACTGCAGCCACTGATCGAAGTCCGGTTCGGGCTCAGGTCGCGTAGCGGCCATCGGCCCCGTCGACACGGCCATGCCCCATCCAAGCAGCAACACGCAGAGCTTTACAGGCTTCATGGGCAACCCACTCATAAAAACCGGGTTTTATGATCAAGCGCTGAAAACTCCGTAACACCCTGCCGCACCCTGCACAGCGCACAGTGAAAATGTAGTTCAACGAACAGGACCGGGCCCTAGGGCCGATACATCAGATAGGCTTCACCGGTAACCCGAATCATCGGATGCGGCGTGATCTGGCAGGTGTCGACGATACGGAAACCGTGACGCTCATAAAAACGCCGGGCGCCGGTATTCGCGGCGTAGTCGATCAGGCTCAGGCCATTGAGCCCTAGCCGGTTGGCCCGGTCGTAGGCGTAGGCGAGGAATTGCTTGCCCAACCCCTGGTTCCGCCAGCCTTCATGCAGCGCCAGGCTGGAAATATAGAGGGTGTCGGGGATTTCCATCGTGGCGTAGGGCGCCAACACCGGGTCGGTCACAGGAGCCGCCGACGGATCATGGCGCATCACGTAGCTGTGCAGCATGCCGACGACTTCCCCTTGTGCCTCGGCGATCAGACAATTCTGATAGGAAAAGTCCACATCATCGCGGGCATAGCGGGTGGCGCCGACATCCAGCAGGTCCTGGCCGGGTGCTGCCATCTGGCTCCAGATGTAATCTGCGGCGCCCTCCGATGAAATCTGGAACAACCGGGCAATCTCCCGCGCATCGCTGCGCAGGGCCGAACGAAACTCAACAGCCATTTATTTCCCCCAACGGACCGCTAGCGGACCACGCCTTCTTCAATCAACAACTTGAGTATCGCCTCAGCCCCAGCTTGCGCCGTAACGCCTTTGAGCACTTGTCCGCCACCGCCACTGGCTTTCGCCGTTGCGGCTTTCATACGATCGGCGCCGCTCTTGGCCTTGATTACCTTCAGGCGCTTGGGCCGTGGCTTGGCCGGTTGCAGGCTGGCGACCGCGAGCAATTGATCATCGATGACTTCAACTTCCTGCGCTTGCAGCACACCGCGTCGGGCCGGGCCGTAAGCGCTCTGGCGAGGCTTGGGCGCGGCGTTATCCACCGTTGCCAGAAACGGCAGGCGCACCTTCAGCCGCCGACGTTGACCGCGCGGCAAGGCCTGCAGCACCAGCGCCGAACCGCCGTCGATGGACTCGACCTGCGCCAGCCCCACCACCAGCGGCCAGCCCAGGCTTTCGGCCAGCAGGAACGGCAACATGCCCGAGCCTTCGCCGGTTTCCGCCTGGCTGCCGGTCAACACCACCTGAGCACCTGCATCACGCAGATACTCGGTCAGCGCCGGTAGCGCATCGGCGCCTTGCGGCTGCTCCAACACATGCAGTTGCTCCAGCCCCATGCCCAGGTAAGCGCGCAACGCAGGCTCGGCGATGTCGCCGGCATGCAGCACTTGCAGGTTATCCCCAGCCAGTTGCAGGCCCAGTTCTACCGCCCGCGCATCCTGTTCCGCGCGACGTGGCCGACCGGACGTCGGGTGGGCGCCGATGGACACCAGGCTGATGATTTTCGTGCTCATAACCCTTTCCTTCCCTTAAGCCGCATCGCGCTTGGCGTCGTTGCGATAAGCCTCTACCGCCTCGATCAAGGCTTGAAGAATCTCCGCGCTCTCACCGATCACCGAGAGGTCGGCACGCTTGATCATGTCGCAGCCAGGGTCGAGGTTGATCGCCACCACCTTGTCGCAGGCACCGATGCCTTGCAGGTGCTGGATCGCCCCGGAAATCCCCACCGCCACATAGACTCGTGCGGTGACCCAGGTGCCGGATGCCCCGACCTGACGATCGCGGGCCATGAAGCCGTCGTCCACCGCCACCCGCGAGGCGCCTTCGGTCGCGCCGAGGGCTTCGGCGGTCCTGTGGAAAAGTCCCCAGTCCTTGACCCCGTTGCCACCGGAGAAAATGAACTCTGCTTCAGCCATGGGGATTGCCGCTGGATCCACCGCCACCGCCCCCAGATCCTCGATGCGCGAGAGACTGCGGGCGACGGTTGTGGATAACTCCACCGGCAAGGCTTCGTGACGGGTTTCGCTGACCGGTTCGGCGCACTCGGCAGCCGCCAGAATCAAGCGCGCCAGCGGACGGGCAAGGTCTTGCAGGCCCGCACCGGCGCGGCCGATGCACTCCTGATCCTTGACCTGCCAGACCCGCGTGGCCGGGCGCTCGCCCAGTGCCGCGGCGAAACGTCGACCGAGTTCGCCACCGCCACTGCGGCTGTCCGGCAGCAACCAGTGACGCGGGCTGAACTGGTTATCCACAGCCCGCAGGCCCTGGACCCGTTGTTCCGGTGCATAACCGTTGAATTCGTCGCCCTCAAGCACTAGCAAGCGATCCACGCCAGCCGTAGCGAAGGCGTTTTCCTTGTGCTCACCGAAGACCACGGCCAATACCGCGCCGTCCTTGCCGGCCAACTGATGAGCCAGGCCGAGCAAGTCGCGGTCGTGGCTGCTCAAGCGACCGCCGACCATGTCCGGCACCACGCTGATGTAGAACGCGGGTGCAGGCACTTGATGCAGCGGCAATTGCACTTCAACTGCGGCCGAGCGTTTGGTCGCCCCGCCCTGCTGAGCGCCGCTGCGGTCGATTCGTTTGATGCCGTTGGGGCCGATAAAACCGATCCCGTGAGGATTCTTGCGGATGAGACCGTTAGGCCCCATCCAGCTGTGTTGCGCCGGTTGCATGGCCGCGTGCAGCGGGTGCAAGCGGTTGCGGGCGATCCATTCGGCGCGTGGGTCGCGGCGGATAATGTCGCTCATTAATGCACCTCCGCAGGTTCACGTTTGGCCGGTGCCGAAGGCTTTCCCGGCGTTGCGTCTTCGAGCAACGCATCGGCTACCAGTTCGGCGATGTCCTTGATCATTGGACGCGGTTCGACCACGCCTTCGAGCATCGCAGTGCACTGTGGACAACCCACGGCCACCAGTTCGGCGCCGGTTTCGCGGATATCGTCCATGCGCATGTCGGGAATACGTTGCTTGCCGGGAATGTCGGTGATCGGCGCGCCGCCACCACCGCCGCAGCAGCGCGAACGGAAGCCGGAACGTTGCATCTCTTTCACTTCGATCCCGAGGGCGCGCAACACCTGACGCGGCGCCTCGTACTCGCCGTTGTAGCGGCCGAGGTAGCACGGGTCGTGGTAGGTCACGCTGTCGCCTTTGTGCTGACCGAGATTGAGCGCGCCAGCATCGATGATTTCCGCCATGTAGGTGCTGTGGTGCTGCACCAGGTAGTTGCCATCGAAGGCACCGTACTCGTTTTTCAGCACGTGGAAGCTGTGCGGATCACAGGTGACGATGCGGTTGAAACTGTATTTGGCCAGGGTCTGGATGTTGCGTTTGGCCAACAGCTGGAAGGTCGCTTCGTCGCCCAGGCGCCGGGCCACGTCACCGCTGTCGCGCTCTTCGAGGCCGAGCACGGCGAAGTCGATTTTCGCCGCCTTGAGCACTTTGACGAACGCGCGCAGGGTGCGCTGGTTACGCATGTCGAAGGCGCCGTCGCCGACCCAGAACAGCACGTCGGTGGATTTCTTTTCGCTGAGCAGATTGAGGTTCAAATCTGCCGCCCAGTTCATCCGCCCGCCCGGCGCGAAACCGCCCGGGTTGTCAGTGGCGATCAGGTTTTCCAGGACTTCGGCGCCCTTGTTCGGGGTTGCGCCTTTTTCCAGGGTCAGATGGCGACGCATGTCGACGATGGCATCGACGTGCTCGATCATCATCGGGCATTCCTCGACACAGGCACGGCAGGTGGTGCACGACCACAGGGTTTCGGCGTCCACCAGACCGTTGACGATCGGTTGATGCGGATTGCCCGCGTGCTCACCGATGGCCTTGCCCGGATACGGACTGCCGGCGAACTTGGCATCGGTGCCACCGGCCAGGCCGACGACCATGTCCTGAATCAGTTTTTTCGGGTTCAGTGGCTGGCCGGCGGCGAACGCCGGGCATGCCGCTTCGCATTTACCGCACTGCACGCAAGCGTCGAAGCCGAGCAACTGGTTCCAGGTGAAATCCTTGGGTTTTTCCACGCCCAGTGGCGCAGTTGGGTCATTCAGGTCGAGCGGTTTCAGCCCCGTGGAACGGCCACCGCCGAAGCGTTCGGCGCGACGGTGCCAGGCCAGGTGCAAGGCACCGGCAAAGGCGTGTTTCATCGGCCCGCCCCAGGTCATGCCGAAGAACAGTTCCGACACGCCCCACAGCACGCCAACTCCGAGAGTCGCTGCCAACAGCCAGCCACCGAAGTTTTCCGGAAGGATCCCGGCCACCGGCAGGGTCAACAGGAAGAATGAAGCCGAGAACGCCAGCAGGCTTTTCGGCAGGCGCATCCACGGGCCTTTCGACAGACGCGACGGCGGATTGCGTCGACGCAGGTAAACAAAGATCGCGCCGACGAACATCACCGCTGTCATCAGCAGCAGCGCATAGCCGAGGAAGCGGTTATGCAGGCCGAAACCGTGCACCAGAATCGCCAGCACGATGGACGCTACCGCACCGCCCGCCGTGGCGACGTGGGTGTTGGCAATGTATTTGTCCCGCGCTACCACATGGTGCAAGTCGACCATGTAGCGCTTGGGCATGGCGAACAGGCCGCCGATCAGGTCGACTTTCGAAGCCCGGCCCCGGCGCCACATGGCCACCCGCCGCAACGCGCCCAGGACACCAAGGCCAAGGGCGGCGAACAACAGGATTGGAAGAAGGGTGTTCAACATGGTGAAGCTCCCAAAGACCGCAGGGTCTTGCAGGCCAAACTACCTGGATGCCTTGCCCGATTCCTTGTAGGAGCGAGCTTGCTCGCGAAAAACCTGAGAACGCCGCGCTAAGTCAGACTCCCCGCGTCATCGTTCACGTCCATCGCGAGCAAGCTCGCTCCTACAAGGGTTATGTGCAAGCTCTTAGAAATCCTTGCACAACCGCAGCGCGTCATAGATCGCCGCGTGGGTGTTGCGCTGGGCTACGCAGTCGCCGATACGGAACAGCAAGTAGCCGTCACCCGTGGTGCTCAGCGAAGGTTGCGGCTTGATCGCAAACAAGGCTTCGATGTCCATCTGGCCTTTGTTGCGCGAGCCTTCCTTCATGGCGTAGTAGATTTCTTCGTCCGGACGCACGCCGTTTTCGACGACGACCTGGTCCACCACCCGCTCCTCTTTGGCGCCGGTGTATTCGTTTTCCAGCACCGCCACCAGCTTGTCGCCTTCGCGGTAGACCTTCTCCAGCATCATGTCGCCGGTCATGATCACTTCTTTCGGGTACATGCTGCGGTAGTAAGTCGGGAACGACGTACCGCCAATGGCCACGCCCGGCTTGATGTCGTCGGTGACGATCTCGACCTGGCTGCCCTTGTCGGCGAGGAAGTCGGCCGTCGACATCCCGGTGAACTCGCAAATGGTGTCGTAGACCAGCACGTTCTTGCCCGGCGCAACCTTGCCGTCGAGGATGTCCCAGCTGCTGACCACCAGGCCTTCAGCCGCGCCCCAATGTTCGTTCTGTTCCAGGAATGGATGACCGCCGACAGCGAGCACCACCACGTCCGGACGCAGGTCGAGAATGGTCGCCGCATCCGCCGCCACGCCCAGGCGCAGGTCGACTTTCAAACGCGCCAGTTCCAGCTGGAACCAGCGAGTGATACCGGCGATCTGGTCCCGTTGTGGAGCTTTCGACGCGGTAGTGATCTGCCCACCGATAAATTCTTTCTTTTCGAACAGGGTCACGTCGTGGCCACGTTCGGCCGACACGCGAGCGGCTTCCATCCCGGCTGGGCCGGCACCGACTACCACCACCTTGCGTTTGACACCGGTGGTTTTCTCGATGATGTGCGGCACGCCCATGTATTCACGGGAGGTCGCGGCGTTCTGGATGCACAACACGTCCAGGCCCTGGTACTGACGGTCGATACAGTAGTTGGCGCCGACGCACTGCTTGATCTGGTCGACCTGGCCCATCTTGATCTTGGCGATCAGGTGCGGGTCGGCGATATGGGCGCGGGTCATGCCGACCATGTCGACGTAGCCACCCTCCAGAATACGGGTCGCCTGGTTCGGGTCCTTGATGTTCTGCGCGTGCAGTACAGGTGCCTTGACCACTTCCTTGATACCGGCCGCCAGATGCAGGAACGGCTCCGGTGGATAACTCATGTTGGGGATAACGTTGGCCAGGGTGTTGTGGGTGTCGCACCCTGAACCCACGACACCAATAAAATCGATCATGCCGGTGTCGTCGTAGTACTTGGCGATCTGCTTCATGTCCTCATGGGACAAGCCATCCGGGTGGAATTCATCACCGCACAGACGGATGCCGACGCAGAAATCCGGACCGACTTCCTTGCGCACAGCCTTGATCACTTCCAGGCCGAAACGCATGCGGTTCTCGAAGCTGCCGCCCCATTCGTCGGTACGCTTGTTGACCCGAGGGCTCCAGAACTGGTCGATCATGTGCTGGTGCACGGCGGACAATTCGACGCCGTCCAGGCCACCGGCCTTGGCCCGCGCCGCTGCCGTGGCGTAGTTGCCGATCACCCGCCAGATTTCTTCCGGCTCGATGGTCTTGCAGGTCGCACGGTGCACCGGCTCACGGATGCCCGACGGCGACAGCAGGGTTGGCCAGTGTTCGCCGTCCCAACGGGAACGACGGCCCATGTGGGTAATCTGGATCATGATCTTCGCGCCATGCTTGTGCATGGCATCGGCCAGGTTCTGGAAGTGCGGAATGATCCGGTCATCCGCCAGGTTCACCGACTTCCACCAGCCTTGCGGGCTGTCGATGGCCACGCTGGAGGAGCCACCGCAAATCGCCAGGCCGATCCCGCCCTTGGCTTTCTCTTCGTAATACTTGACGTACCGGTCGGTGGTCATGCCGCCGTCGGTAGCATAAACCTCGGCGTGCGCGGTGCTGAGCACGCGGTTACGGATGGTCAGTTTGCCGATCTGGATCGGCTGGAACATTGCTTCGAAAGCCATGGCGGGTTCCTCGACTTACAACGGCTTGACGATGAACAAGCCGTCTTCGTGGCCCTCTTCGGAGCCACCGTAGACTTGCTCGGCCACGGTACGGATCTTGCTGCCGCGAGCGGCGAGGATCTGGTCCATCGCGCCTGCAAACCAGCCAGTGAACATGTAGTCGACCTTACGCCCGACCTTGCCGTACACGTAGACGAATGCCGAGTGTTCGAGCTTGACGCTGGCGGTGCCTTTGTCGAGGTCGATGTCCTGGATCTTGAACAGGCCCCAGCCGCGCTGCGACAGGCGCTTCATGTAGTGTTCGAACACCGCGACGCCTTCCAGGCCGTGGCATTCGGCTTCTTTTTCACACCAGTGCCAGGCAGACTTGTAGCCGGCCTTGTAGAGGATTTCGGCGTAGGCTTCAGCGCCCAGCACTTCCTCGATGCCCATGTGGTTGTTGACGAAGAAATGGCGTGGCACGTACAGCATCGGCAGGGCGTCGGAGGTCCAGACACCGGTTTCGCTGTCGACTTCGATTGGCAATTGCGGGGCGATCTTGGCCATGGAAACTTAACTCCAGAAAATTCGTTGTGTTGCCCGCTGCACGGACGGCAGCGGGAAAGGATTCAGAGATGCGGTGGCTTATTCGCCCCAAACGTCCTTGAGGACATTCACCCAGTTCTCACCCATGATCTTGCGCACCACGCGCTCGGAGTGGCCGCGCTTGAGCAGGGTCTCGGTCAGGTTCGGGAACTCGCCCACGGTGCGGATGCCCAGCGGATTGATGATCTTGCCGAAGCTGGTCAGGCGGCGGGCGTAGCCCTTGTCGTGGGTCAGGTATTCGAAGAAGTCCTGGCCATGGCCCTGGGTGAAGTCGGTGCCGATGCCGATGGCGTCTTCGCCGACGATGTTCATCACGTATTCGATGGCTTCGGCGTAGTCGTCGATGGTCGAATCGATGCCCTTGGCCAGGAACGGCGCGAACATGGTCACGCCGACAAAGCCGCCGTGGTCGGCAATGAACTTGAGTTCTTCATCGGACTTGTTGCGCGGGTGCTCCTTGAGCCCCGACGGCAGGCAGTGGGAGTAGCAGACCGGCTTCTTCGATTCGAGGATGACTTCTTCGGAAGTCTTGGAACCGACGTGGGACAGGTCGCACATCACGCCAACCCGGTTCATCTCGGCGACGATTTCACGACCGAAGCCCGACAGGCCGCCGTCACGCTCGTAGCAACCGGTGCCCACCAGGTTCTGGGTGTTGTAGCACATCTGCACGATACCGACGCCCAGCTGCTTGAAGACTTCGACATAGCCGATCTGGTCTTCAAAGGCGTGGGCATTCTGGAAGCCGAAAAGGATGCCGGTCTTGCCCTGCTCCTTGGCTTTACGGATGTCGGCGGTGGTGCGGACCGGAATCACCAGGTCGCTGTTCTCGCGGATCAGCTTCTGGCTCGCGGCGATGTTGTTGACGGTGGCCTGGAAGCCCTCCCACACCGACACGGTGCAGTTGGCCGCGGTCAGACCGCCCTTGCGCATGTCTTCGAACAGTTCACGGTTCCACTTGGCAATAATCAGCCCGTCGATAACGATGCTGTCGGCGTGCAATTCGGCTGGGCTCATCAGGCTGTCCCCTTATTAGCGATTCATGCGCCGAATCGTCTGCCGGCGCTTTGGGCCAGCATATGCCTCGGTGCCCAAGCAGCCGGGTGCAAAAACGACAGGGGAATTGCCGAAAGCGTCAATCCACGACAAAGGGTCGTCGCCAGGCACTATCACCGACCTGTTCAAGGCCCTCGGCTTGGGCCAGAATTCGCCGCATCACTGGAATAGAGCGGCGACCTGAATGAAATCCATCCTTCTGGCTTTGGCACTGATTGCGACCGGCGTACACGCAGCCGAGGTGGCCGACGACAACCCGTGCGACAAAGTTGAAAACGACGTCCAGACCCTCGAGTGCTCGGCCTTCAGCAAAACCACCGCCGAAGACCTGCTCAAGGAAAACCTCCAGGGCCTGAACGACCGCATGCAGTCGCAGTACGGCAAAAACCCGTCGCAACTGGCCGACATCGCCGCCAAGATCAAAGCCGCCCAACAGCAATGGCTGAAGACCCGCGACGCAGATTGCGCCGTCGAAGCCTTCCCGGCCACCGCTGGCAGCAAGGCGTTCACCATTGCCCAGAACGATTGCGTGGCGCGGATGAGCGACGAGCGGTCGGAGTTTTTGGAGTCGATTGGGCAGGAATAGTCCTGAATGTCTCACTGAAAGCTGGCACTACCACCAGCTTTCAATCGCCAAAAAAACCTTTTCCCACAACGCACTCTGATCTGACCTACAGCTTCCGTCCAAAGCCGCTGTTCTGCGGACTTGTCACGCAACATGCCGACAAATGTTGTTGATGGCCAACCATAAAAATATAAGCAAAGATTCGCAAATCTTATAAAAGACTTATATTCTTCCATGAACAGCATTCACTGGACTCGAAAGGCCGTTAAGCAACTCTTGAGATTGCATTCCGTTCACCAGATTCAGGTTCGTGATGCCATCACGGCGCTCGCTGGCATGCCTGAGGCAGGCAATGTCAAAGCACTGGTCGGTCATGACTACGCTTATCGGCTGCGTGTCGGTAATTACCGGGTCATGTTTGATTGGGATGGCGCGATCAAAGTGGTCAGTATTCAAGAGGTCAAAAAACGCGATGAACGCACCTACTGACATTCAAATCATCAACGACGCCGAAGGCAATCCAGCCTTCGTGGTCATTCCCTATGCACAATACGTGGCGCAGAAAATCGAGCCCGACTTGATCCCCCATGAGGTGGTGAGCCGTATCGTCGATGGCGCTACCCCTATCCGCGCCTGGCGCGAACACTTGAACCTTACCCAGGATGAAGTGGCCAAACGCATGGGCATAACCCAGCCTGCCTTTGCCCAACAGGAAACAGTCGCCAGACCCCGTAAAGCCACTCGCGAAAAAATCGCTTTGGCGTTTGGCATCACCGCCAGCCAGCTTGAGCTGTAAGCTGCACACCCTCTGTCACTAATGGGATTGAACATGAAAGTCTGCGGCATCGAAATCAAAGGCAGCGAAGCGATCATCGCCGTGGCCACGCTGGACGGTCAGGCGCTGGGCCATGTCGCGCTCGCCACCAAGAAAATTGCCTTGGACGATGACGACGAAGCCGCCAACGTCAAAGTGTTCGCCGCTCAGGTCGCTTCGTTTGTCCGCGAGAATTCCATCGACCGCATCGCGATCAAGAAGCGCAGCAAGAAAGGCGAGTTCGCTGGCGGGCCGACGACGTTCAAGATCGAAGGGGTTTTTCAGTTGCTGGAAAATTGCGAGGTGACCTTGCTGTCGCCGCAGACCATCAATGCCCAGGCCAAGAAGCACAACTTCGAACTGCCGGGAACGCTGAACAAGTATCAGCATGAGGCTTACAAAGCGGCGTGTTCGGCGTTGGTGAAAAAATAAAATAAAAGATCTTTATGCCTTGGCGGTGCGTCGATCCTCCCGCGGGCACCGCTCATACTTCGCCCGATAACTGCGGGTGAAATACGACGGCGACTCAAACCCGCAGGCAATGCTCACTTCCAGCACGCTCATGTCGGTCTGACGGAGCAACTGCCGCGCTTTTTCCAACCGTAACCGCAAGTAGAAATTGCTCGGTGTGTCATTCAGATGCAGGCGAAACAGGCGCTCCAGCTGCCGCCGCGTCACCTTGATCGATTCCGCCAGTTCCAGCGTGCTCAGCGGCGGTTCGCTGTGCTGCTCCATCTCGCCAATCACATGCACCAGCTTCTTGTTGCTGATGCCATAGCGCGTGGCGACTTCCATGCGCTGGTGGTCTTTGCGCGGGCGGATGCGGCCTAGCACGAATTGCTCACTGACCTGGATCGCCAGATCGGGGCCGTGGGCCTGGGCGATCAGATCCAGCATCAGATCGATGGAAGCGGTGCCGCCGGCGGAGGTGATGCGCCGGCGATCGATCTCGAACAGCTCCTGGGTGACGCTGAGCTGTGGATAAGATTCCTTGAAGGCGTCGATGGCTTCCCAGTGCAGGGTCAGGCGATGGCCGTCGAGCAGCCCCGCCTCGGCGAGGATGAAGCTGCCGGTGTCGATGGCGCCCAGGGTCACGCCTTCGTGGTCCAGGCGGCGCAGCCAGTGTTCCAGCGCCGGGGTGGTGAACTTCAGGGGCTCGAACCCGGCGACCACCAACAGCGTCGCGCCTTTTTTCAACGGTTCCAGCGCCGCGTCGGCGTTGACCGACATGCCGTTACTGGCCAGCACAGCCCCACCATCGGCGCTCAGCACATGCCAGCGGTACAACTCGCCACGAAAGCGATTGGCAACCCGCAACGGCTCGATGGCCGAGATAAATCCGATGGCCGAGAAACCCGGCATCAACAAGAAGTAGAAATCCTGGGACATGGAGCGCACTCGCTTAGCAGGTAACAGGAGGCCAGGTAACGAGAGGGCGGGCAGCGTAGGGAAGTTGATACGCCACTTGCGAGCGGCATTCAAGAGCACAGGTCGCTGCAGTGCAAGAGCTGGTCGCCGCAGTGCGCTTTCATCGGTGCTTTGCTGCGTAACTTGGCATCACCGGCGCATCAGACACCGGAACTCACAATAAACGAACTGCCGAGGAACCTGAGATGAAACGACTGATCAGCAGCTGTGTTCTTGCACTCAGTGGTACCGCTTTGCTGAGCGCCAGTGTCATGGCCGCCGAACCCGCCGCGTGCCAGAACGTGCGCATGGGTGTAGTGAACTGGACCGACGTGATCGCCACCAGTGCCATGACCCAGGTATTGCTCGATGGCCTCGGCTACAGCACCAAACAAACCAGCGCCTCCCAGCAAATCATTTTTGCCGGGATCCGCGACCAGCGTCTGGACCTGTTCCTCGGCTACTGGAACCCGCTGATGACCCAGACCATCACCCCGTTCGTCGACGCCAAACAGGTCAAGGTGCTTGAAGCGCCAAGCCTGCAGGATGCCCGCGCGACCCTCGCCGTGCCGACCTACCTCGCCGACAAGGGCCTGAAAACTTTCGCTGACATCGCCAAGTTCGAAAAAGAACTGGGCGGCAAGATCTACGGCATCGAGCCTGGCTCGGGCGCCAACACCCAGATCAAGGCGATGATCTCCAAGAATCAGTTTGGCCTCGGCAAGTTCCAGCTGGTCGAGTCCAGCGAAGCCGGCATGCTCGCCGCCGTGGATCGCGCCGTACGTCGCAACGAAGCCGTGGTGTTCTTCGGCTGGGCGCCGCACCCGATGAACGTCAACGTGAAAATGACCTACCTCACCGGCAGTGAAAACGCCCTTGGGCCGGACGAAGGCAAGGCCACGGTGTGGACCGTCACTGCACCGACATACGCCGAACAATGCCCGAACATCGGTCGCCTGCTGAGCAACCTGACGTTCACCGCCGAAGACGAGAGCCGGATGATGCAGCCGCTGCTGGATCACAAGGACGCTTTCGAGTCGGCCAAACAATGGATCAAGGATCACCCGCAGGACAAAAAGCGCTGGCTTGAAGGCGTCACCACCTTCGATGGCAAACCGGCCGCTGAAAACCTGCAACTGACCAGTAAATAAACCCGAACGAACCACCGACTCGCAGCTCCAACGGGCTGCGAACGGGACCACCACGCCTGGCCAAAACCAAAAACTCGCCTGTAAGGAACTGCCTCATGAACCACGACGTCATCATCACCTGCGCACTCACCGGTGCTGGCGACACGACCGCCAAGAGCCCACACGTGCCGGTCACCCCGAAACAAATCGCCGCTGCTGCCGTGGAAGCCGCCAAGGCCGGCGCCACCGTGGTTCACTGCCATGTGCGTGACCCGCAAACCGGCAAGTTCAGCCGTGACGTGGCGCTGTACCGCGAAGTGATGGAGCGCATCCGCGAGGCGGACGTGGACATCATCGTCAACCTCACCGCTGGCATGGGCGGCGACCTGGAGATCGGTGCCGGCGAGAATCCGATGGAATTCGGCCCGAACACCGACCTGGTCGGCCCGTTGACCCGCCTGGCCCATGTCGAAGAACTGCTGCCGGAAATCTGTACCCTCGACTGCGGCACCCTGAACTTCGGCGACGGCGACACCATTTACGTGTCCACCCCGGCCCAGCTGCGTGCCGGTGCCAAACGCATTCAAGAGCTGGGCGTTAAAGCCGAGCTGGAAATTTTCGACACCGGTCATCTGTGGTTCGCCAAGCAGATGATCAAGGAAGGCCTGCTCGACAACCCGCTGTTCCAACTCTGCCTGGGTATCCCTTGGGGCGCGCCAGCGGACACCACCACCATGAAAGCCATGGTCGACAACCTGCCGGCCGACGCGGTCTGGGCTGGCTTCGGTATCGGCCGCATGCAGATGCCGATGGCGGCGCAAGCGGTGTTGCTCGGCGGCAACGTACGGGTCGGGCTGGAAGACAACCTGTGGCTGGACAAGGGCGTGCTGGCGACCAACGGCCAACTGGTCGAGCGCGCAGGCGAAATCCTCAGCCGCCTCGGTGCCCGCGTCCTGACCCCGGCTGAAGGCCGGGCAAAAATGGGCCTGACCAAGCGCGGTTGATCCCAAACACAAAACCTGTAGGAGCTGCCGCAGGCTGCGATCTTTTGACCTTGTTTTTTACAAGCAAGATCAAAAGATCGCAGCCTGCGGCAGCTCCTACAGGTTTTGTGTTTGGGATCAACCGCGCTTGGTCAGGCCCATTTTTGCCCGGCCTTCAGCCGGGGTCAGGACGCGGGC